>CALKOP010000063.1 GCA_938091155.1 uncultured Flavobacteriales bacterium
CTCCGGTCATGCCAAATAATATTGCTTGGCCATGCAAGAGTGAAGAGGAAGTTTGCTGCGATGCTGCCTCGATTGCATGCCCTATTGTATGTCCAAAATTTAAAGATTGACGAATTCCGAAATCATGCAAATCACCTTCTATGATTCGAAGTTTAACATTGGAAGAACGGTTTATTATTTCTGAGTTTTTCCAAGGTGCTGCAGCTGTTCGAATAATATCCCACAGCTCAGCGTCAGCAATCAAAGCATGTTTTATTGTCTCTGCATGACCATTGACAAGTTCAGGCCTTGATAGCGTATCTAGGTATCGAAAATCCAACAATACAAATTCGGGTAAATGAAAGGTTCCAATTTGGTTCTTAGCTGATCCAAAGTTGACTCCAGTTTTACCGCCAATTGCGGCATCTGTCATCGCAAGATTGGTCGTAGGAATATAAACTGTGCGAACCCCTCTCTTATAGCAGCTGGCTACATAACCACCAAGGTCGCATACCATGCCACCGCCAAGACAGACTAGAATCATGTTGCGATCTACTCTTAAGCTAATGAGTTGATCCCAAAGGTTTTTGGCAGAGTCAAGTGTTTTTGTAGACTCACCAGCCGGTATGCTAATTTGATGAAATTCAATATCTCGCAGAGCTTGTTCTTGAGCGATATTTAAGCAGAATTGTGAAGTGTTGTTGTCAGTTAATACCACTACCGAACTGGGATTCAAAGCCTTTAGTTTGGAGTTGAATTCTTTAGAATCGGTAATGATTTTAGTTTTACTCATCGCAATGGCAATCGGATGGGTTTTGCATATCTCTAAGCATGAGTAGATTTCTGGGATTTTTTTTATCCCATTCAATTTGAGCTTCGATATGATGCTTATCTGTTTTTAGGGAAATCAGGTATTTGTATGGGTTTCCACCCGGATTTAGACTCTTAGTTTTTGAATCAATCCATAGTTGTGTCATCAATGTATCTGGAAGCCGCAGGCAAGAGACATAGCAGGCAAGTTTTTCGCTTTTCTGAAATGTATCATCATTTCGAATGTCCTCTAGTATCCGTTGTTCTGGAGTCCAAATGTCCAGGTCTCTGTCTTCTCCATTTTTGAATAGAACGTATACTACGATCAAACCAATTCCAAATCCTGTGAAATAAACTCGAAGTCTTCTTAACATGCTCTTCTATTTAATCTCCTTCGGTGTTCAAGGTATTCCAAATGGTGTCCTTCAACTGCTCTAAATTATCGTTTGTAATTGAAGAAATGAACAGGTGCGGTAAACCTTTAGGGAAGGTTACCAAAATCAATTTTTTTAGTTCATCATCAAGCATGTCCGACTTGGAAATAACCACAATTTGATCTTTGTGCATCAGTTCGGGGTTGTATTTCTCCAATTCACTCATCAATATGTTATACTCACCACAATGATCTTGGCTATCCGCGGGTATCATGAATAGTAAAACAGAATTTCTTTCTATATGTCTTAGGAAAATATGTCCAAGACCTTTCCCTTCGCTGGCTCCTTCTATTATTCCTGGTATGTCGGCTACGATAAAAGATCTATGATCTCGATATGGAACAATACCTAAATTGGGAGTCAGTGTTGTAAAGGCATAATCAGCTATCTCTGGTTTGGCAGCTGTTACTGAACTTAATAGAGTTGACTTACCTGCATTTGGAAAACCGACTAATCCAACATCTGCGAGTACTTTCAATTCTAAAATGTACCAATCTTCAGTCCCTTCAGTTCCGGGCTGTGCATACCTTGGAGTTTGTTTTGTTGAATTTTTGAAATGCCAATTGCCTAGTCCACCCATACCGCCTTCGGCAATGATTCTTTGCTCACCATCTTCTGTAAGTTCGAATAATTGCTCACCTGTTTCAGCATGCCTGACAACTGTGCCTAAGGGAACCTTAAGGGTTACATCTTGTCCACTTTTACCAGTGGCGCATTGTCCACCACCTGGCTTACCGTGAACCGCCTTAATGTGCTTTTTGTATTTTAGGTGGAGTAGGGTCCAGAGTTGTTTATCAGCCTCTAAAATAATGTGTCCACCTCGACCCCCATCTCCACCATCAGGACCACCCATGGAAACAAATTTTTCTCTTCTAAAGTGCACAGAACCAGCTCCGCCATTGCCACTTGCGCAAAAAATCTTTACGTAGTCTACAAAATTTGAAGATTGTTCTTTTCGATTTTTTGACATTAAATAGGCCTTAAGTTTATCAGGATGCTAGGCCTTTTTTTCTATCGCTTCAACCAGTCGGTTGTAAATATCTTCTTTGTTACCGATGCCATTTACTCCAACATACTTGCCTTGCGCTTTGTAAAAAGCAGCTACAGGTGCAGTTTGAGCGTTGTATACATCAATTCGGTTTTGGATTATTGAAGGGTCGGCATCATCTGGTCTGCCGCTATCCAATGCTCTATTCTTTAGCCGCACTCTTAGCTCATCTTCCTCAACCTCTAATGCAAGCGCCATAGTTATTGCGCTATTTTTTTTGGATAAAAAACTATCTAGGGCTTCTGCTTGTGTGGTTGTACGCGGAAATCCATCATAAATTACTCCTCTAGCATTCGGGTGTTTAGCCACTTCACTCTCTAGAATACTGATCGTAATTTCATCTGGCACTAGGTTACCCTTTTCTGAATAGCTCTTTGCTAGTTTTGCTAGTTCTGATGTTGGGTCTAAACCTCGAAAAACGTCTCCGGTCGATATGTGAACGAGTCCGAATTTATCCTTCAAACGCTCGCTTTGCGTTCCCTTTCCAGCTCCGGGAGGTCCGAAAATTACTATGTTAATCATGAGATTCGTTTAAGATATATACTTCGGGGATGTTTCTACCGTATCCATCGTAATCAAGTCCGTAGCCAAGTAAAAACTTGTCTTCTACTTTAAAGCAAACATAGTCAATAGCTTGTGAGTGTTTGTATGCTTCTGACTTGAATAATAGCGAGCACACTACAACGCTTTTTGTGTTATATTGATCCAAGAAACTGTTTAATGCTTTTAAGGTGTTTCCAGTATCAACAATATCCTCGATAATGATAACATCTTTGCCTTGTAAGTCAAGTTTGCCTGCCTCATGAAATTTAACAACTCCCGTTGTTTCCATGCCTTCATATGATGCGGCCTTTACAAAACCAAGTTCGCAGGGGGCGCTAAACTCCTTCATTAGGTCCGAGATAAACATAAATGACCCGTTTAATACGCCTAGAAAGAAAGGAGACTTGTCCCCGTATTCAGACATTAATTCGCTCGAAACACGCTTGATTTCTAGATCTAGCCTTTCTCTAGAGATATATGGTTTGAAATGCTTGTCTTTGACCTGAATCATAGTACTCCTTATGTGTGCAAATGTACTATTTGACTAATGGTTTTTCTTTTGGATTTATGAACAAAACCTTGGTTCTAGCATTGGCAAGAATATCTTCGTAAAATGAAAATTGGAATTATTGGTGGAGGACAATTGGGACGAATGTTTATTCAAAATGGACTTAATTATGGGCTAGAGTTTTTGGTGCTAGACCCTGATCCTGAGGCTCCTTGTAGCGCTATAGCAAACGAGTTTGTATGTGCTGATCGTAATGATGAAGAGGCTGTTTATAATCTTGGTAAAAAGTGTGATGTCGTAACTATTGAGATTGAAAATGTCTCGATTTCTGCCCTGAAGCAATTGCGCGATGAAGGGATTCCAGTTTTCCCTCAACCTCAGGTTTTAGAGGTTATTCAAGACAAGGGCATTCAAAAGCAATTCTATCGCGATAATAACTTACCAACTGCAGATTTTGCTTTGATCGATTCCAAAGAGGATATATTTAATCACCAAGAACTTCTTCCTGCTATGCAAAAGATGAGAGTAGGTGGATATGATGGGAAAGGGGTGACTCCAATTAAAAGTCTCGAAGATGTTGAGACCGCATTTGATGCTCCTTCGGTGCTTGAAAAGTGGGTACCAAATGCATTAGAAATTGCCGTTCTAGTGTCTAGAAATTCAAAAGGTGAAATAAAATCGTTTCCAGTTGTCGAGTTGGTATTTAATCCTGAAGCAAATTTGGTTGACTACCTAGTGAGCCCAGCTCGAATTGATGTGGAATTGGAAGCGAAAGCTCGTGAAATTTCGGAATCCCTTATCAAGAAACTGGATATGGTTGGATTACTCGCTGTAGAGATGTTTGTAACTGCGGATGGTGAAGTATTGATTAACGAAATGGCACCAAGACCACATAATAGTGGACATCATACAATAGAAGCTTGTTTTACGAGTCAATACGATCAGCACTTACGTTCAATTATGAATTGGCCCTTGGGTTCAACAGTACTGCGCAGCGCAGCCGCTATGGTTAACTTACTTGGTGAAAAAGGTCATTCGGGCCCTGTGCATTATGCTGGTCTTGAAGATGCTATAGAAGAAACAGGTGTGTTCCCTCATATGTATGGTAAAGCATTGACAAAGCCATTCAGAAAAATGGGTCATGTGACTGTTCTTGACAATAACACTAAGGATGCTCTATTAAAAGCTCAAAGGGTTAAAGAAATGATACAAGTTGTAAGTTCAAATACGCCTATTCACTAAAAGGTCAATTGTCTTAATTTAGCCGCATGGCAACGAATCCAATAGTAGGTGTAATTATGGGAAGTAAGAGTGACTTACCCGTGATGCAAGCAGCAATAGATGTTTTGAAAGAGTTTGAAATCTCCTATGAAGTAGATATAGTCTCAGCACATCGAACACCAGAGAAAATGATGAAGTACTCAAAAGAGGCCCATCAGTGGGGCCTGAAGGTAATAGTTGCAGGAGCAGGCGGTGCAGCACATTTACCAGGTATGGTAGCTTCAATGACTCCTTTGCCGGTAATTGGAGTTCCAGTAAAATCTTCCAATTCGATAGATGGGTGGGATTCGGTGTTGTCAATACTACAAATGCCAGGTGGCATTCCAGTTGCAACTGTAGCACTAAACGGAGCGAAAAATGCTGGCCTATTAGCCATACAAATCATAGGCTCATCAGATAAGATTGTATTGGATAAAATGATCCAGTACAAGGAAGATCTGAAAGTCAAAGTTCAAAATATGTCTGAGGAAGTGTCTGGCCTGTAAACCAAGAATGTTAAATGAATTCTGTCATAAATAGATTGCAGACATTCCTAAACAAGCTCTTATTAGTATTGCTCTTTATTTTAGCTGCGTCTACTTATAATTTTGGTCAACTAAATATGATAAGTGCACAGCAATCTGTTAATTGGGCTGATTATTATGTACAAAAGGTTTTATTCGGAACTGGAGTCGAGGCATTTAATGTTACAATCTCTGGCTGCGACATAACTGGGGGCAAAAGTATTTGACTCACAACCCTATTTGAACGAGTGGGTGCCGATTGAGATGACGCCAGGGGTATATTATTATATTTTGAATTCAGAGTACTTCCCAGAACTTAGGGGAGATCTTACCATCCTCAAGGATTAAACTCTGAGACATTCAAGACAGGTTCCGTTACATTTTCCAATTCAATTTCTTGACTGTTTGAGCTTATTACAATTGTACGATCTGCTATTTGTGACTCAATACATCGATTGAACCAATCACTCCAATGAGAATCAAGATTAGCACAAGGTTCGTCTAAAAGTAATAAGGTTGATTCAGAGTATATTGCTAACGCTAGCGCAAGTCGTTGGCGCATTCCAGAACTAAGTTTGGATAGTTGTTTGTCCTTATGTTTCGAAAGTTGAATTTCTTCTAAAAGCTCTTCAGGTGAGTATCCGCTGCGAAATGGTTTAATTAAACTATGAGTATCTGTGACTTCTTTGACTGTTAATTCGATAGGTAAGGAAATATAGGGTCCTGCCATTGATAAAGAACGATAGACATTTTCTACTTGCGTATTTCCATTTTCGAATATAATGCTTCCCTCCGCAGGAGTTACAAAACCTGAGATGATTTGAAGGAGCGTTGATTTTCCGCTTCCATTAAATCCAACCAGACCATAAATGTTGTTTGGTTGATAAATTGCACTAATTCCTCGAAAAATCCAATCTGCGTCATAGCGCTTACCTATGGATTCAAGCGTAATTTTCATTACACGTTTCTTCCGCGCATTATTCCTTTTTCGGAAGCATTG
>CALKOP010000064.1 GCA_938091155.1 uncultured Flavobacteriales bacterium
AATGAAACAAAAAGGATTATTGACTTTCTCAATTGCATATAATCTGTAAAAATAACAGTGTCTTACTGGATTCGCGAAGATTTATTTCGCAGATAGTGATCTAGTATTGTTAATAACGCCATAGCTTCAACAATGGGCACTGCTCTTGGTACAACACATGGATCGTGCCGACCTTTACCTTTTATTACAACCTTATTACCTTTGTCATCCAACGTGTCCTGACTTCGCATAATTGTAGCCACTGGTTTGAAGGCAATGCGCATATTAATATCTTCTCCATTCGATATGCCGCCAAGAATACCGCCCGCATGATTTGTCATGGTTCTATTTACATTCAATAAATCATTGTGCTCGCTACCACGCATGGTTGTGGACGAAAAACCACTTCCATATTCAAAGCCTTTTACTGCATTTATTCCCATCATCGCCTTAGCTAAATCTGCGTGAAGTTTATCGAACACTGGTTCTCCCAATCCAATAGGGGTGTTTTGAACAATGCAAGTTATTACACCTCCAATTGAATCACCATCTGTTCTAACTGACTCAATTAGATCTATCATTTTATCTGCAACACTCGAATCTGGACATCGCACAATACTATTGTCGATTGTTTTTGAATCCAGTTCTTTATAATTTTTAGAAACTGAGATCTCTCCAACGCTTGATACATAGGCCCATATTTTAACACCAAGAGAACTCAAAACTTGCCGGGCAATTGCCCCTGCCACTACCCTACACGCTGTCTCTCTAGCCGAGGAGCGTCCACCGCCTCGATGATCTCGAACACCGTATTTATCATGATACGTTTTATCGGCATGAGATGGGCGAAACACTTCTTTAAGATGATCGTAATCTTTCGACTTAGCGTCACTGTTCCTTATTAAAAACCCAATTGGTGTGCCTGTCGTTTCACCTTCAAATACTCCAGATAATAACTCGATAAAATCTCCCTCTTTTCGCTGGGTAGTGATTTTTGATTGTCCTGGTTTTCTTCGATTTAGTTCAGTTTGTACATCATTGATATTGATACTAACACCAGATGGACATCCGTCAATAATTCCGCCAATAGCGATGCCGTGTGACTCCCCAAAAGTTGTCAGTCTAAAAATGCTGCCGATTGAATTTCCTGCCATTTCTAAATTCTATAATGAAACCTAAAGTCCAACAAAGGAAAGGTTCTGAAGTTGAAAGACTGACCAGATCTGTTAATAACTGCGTTATCATCTGCAAAGTAACCCTCTGCAACCATAAAATTGAAGTCAGCTTTGGCTTCAAGATTAAAACCGAATCTTTTTCCCGCGTGAATCTCGTATCCAATAAACGGTCTAAGTCCAAAACCCGCGTATCTGATCGTTTCTGTATTTGATGTCATAGAAAAACTACTCGGTTCATCTGCGCTCGGATCGTCTAAGTAGGTAAATGCCGATAGCTGATTTTGTTGGTAGGTAATTGGCATATCAATACCATAGTATGATCGACAATATTTACTGGGACGTCCTCTTTCAATTCCAAATCCACTTCTCAGCATCTTAGTATTTTCATTGACTACCAAATAGACGATCTTGTTGCCAACGATTCCAATCAGTCTAGAATTCCCCTAATTAGTGGTTGTTTGTGGATAAAACTCGAATTGAAAGCGAAATCCCATTTTATTTCTCAAATACTTTGCTTGAATTCCAAAATGAAAATCACCATCGCCTCCGCCTCCGAGTAAACCTGCAGTTATACTGGTTATATCGGCACTTATTTGAAATTGTGAAAAGGGTTCTTCTATGCTTGATGTATCTAGATCTTTTAATTCATCGACCATTTGACCATGCACATTTTGCAATGTAAAAAGGCTAACCAATGAAAAAGCGAAACATCTAATATTGTGGCTCATAATTGAAATGAATGAAACTATTCTTTGGGATTGAAAATTTAGCACAAATACGTTCTCTAGACGTGAAAATTGTGCGAGGTGAAGAAATGGCGGACCTACCTATTATTAAAAATGCATGGATGGCCACAAAAGATGGTCTGATGGAAGCATTTGGAGGTATGGATGAGTTCGATGAATTGCGATTTTCAGATTATGAAAGAATAGATTGCAAGGGATGTTCAATCCTGCCCACCTGGGTGGATAGTCACACACATTTGGTCTTTGCAGACTGGCGTGCAGACGAATTTGAATATCGAATAAAAGGTCTATCATATGAGGAAATTGCCAATCGAGGAGGTGGAATTTTAAATTCCGCAATCAAGTTACAAAACGCTGATGAACAGGAACTCTATAAAAGTGCCTCAGCTAGATTAAAGCAATTAATAGCAATGGGAACTGGTGCTATTGAAATAAAAAGCGGCTATGGCTTAACGCTTGATTCCGAGCTGAAAATGTTACGAGTCATAAAAAGATTGAAGGCCGAATTCCCGATTCCAATAAAAGCCACTTTTCTTGGAGCACATGCTGTTCCAATCACCTATAATGGAGATACTGATAAATATGTATCTCATATTATCAATGAAATGATTCCGGCCGTTGCTTCCGAAAACCTTGCTGACTACATTGATGTGTTCTGTGAAAAAGGATATTTCACCGTCAATCAAACCGTGAAAGTTATGGAAGCTGGAGTAAAACACGGTCTTAAGTCAAAAATTCATGTTAACCAGTTCAACGCAATTGGCGGCATCAAAGCTTGTGTGGATCACAACGCAATCAGCATAGATCACTTGGAAGTGATGAACTCCGAAGATTTTGATGCTTTAGAGAATAGTGACACCATTCCCGTGGCCTTACCCTCCTGTTCTTTCTTTCTGGGTATTCCATATACTCCTGCGAGAGAGATTATTTCGCGCGGGTTACCCCTTTGCTTGGCTACCGACTTCAACCCTGGTTCTGCTCCATCTGGCAGTATGAACTTTGTTGTATCCCTAGCTTGTATTAAAATGAATATGACTCCTTCAGAAGCAATTAATGCCGCCACCATCAATGGAGCAGCAGCTCTCGAAATCAGTTCTGAAATTGGATCTATTACCGTTGGGAAACGAGCAAACTTCATTATCACGAAGGAAATTAAACATCTAGCCGAAATTCCTTATCATTTTGGAGCACCATTAATCCAAGATGTTTACATCGATGGCGAAAAATTTAAAGCATAAAAAAGCCCTCCCTAATGGGAAGACTTTCATGCTTATGTATTTATCAATTACTTGATTACAGTAACACGCTCCACAACTGAAGCATTCGCTGTATTAACAACCACGTTGTAAACACCAGCGCTTAAGTAATTTGAATTGAA
>CALKOP010000065.1 GCA_938091155.1 uncultured Flavobacteriales bacterium
TTTATTTGTTGGTTTAAAGAAATTGCTAAAATTATAGCTCAATGCTAATCCACTAGCGGTTAAGCGACTACGAAAGTTTAAATTCCTAACCAACGTGCGTTCGTCAGCACCTAATGACCCATAAAGCATGAAAAAATTTAAATCAAACTGTTCATTGAGAGCTTGAGCAGCATTAATCTGCAATGCAGTTCGATTTTGAAACGGATTGAAATATCCTCTTGATGCAACTAAGTCACCTTGATAATTCATCATCCCAACACCAACACCAATCTTAGGTCGAATATGCCACTGCTTTTCTTTCACGCTATCAATTGGTGCAACAACAGGAGCCGCTTCGGAAGCGATTTCAACACTTGTGGATGCAGATTCCTCTTGTGCAAACGAACGAACGCTTAAAAACAAGCATCCGAAGATTACTACAACAATTGATATGGTTTTATTAAGACGGAAAGCGGGCATTTGGGCTCTCAAATGGGTTAAAAAGGCTAATGTAGTGAATGCCACAACACACAACAATAATAAGTGCCGAGTAATACTACTTGAACCACTTTTGGTTGGAGATCATTAGCGCTTCTTGTACTGTAATTCTGGTACCATCATTATATGCTGTCACATATGGCCCAGGAAAGTTATGTCCTGCATTCGCAAGTTGCTCTCTCTTATCGCGAGCTCCGCTATATACATTAAACTCACCTGTTGTGTACTTCACCCACCCTTGATGATTTTCAACATTATAAGCATCCTTGTATTTATATGCCTTTCTGAGGAATGCATCAGATACAAGTTTCTTGCCTGCTGCAAGTTGAACCTTATAGGAAACTCCTGACTCTGGATCTGGAACATTCATCTTTTCCTGTTTTGCAGCTATCAACTGCTCTTTCGGTTCTTCTATTTGCTCCTGAGCAACTACTGCGGGCTCATTAACTTCTTCCAATGGCTCCATTGCAGCTACTTCCTCAATCTTTTCTGCCTTGACAATTTCCTCCGGCATCTCTACTTCTTCTGGTTCAGCAATAACTACTAGCTCAACTGCAGCTATTTCTTCTTTAACAATTTCAACCGGCTCACTAATTAAAGGCTTTTCCTTCTCTGTATTTGCAGCTATAATTGCGGCTGACTCAATAGGTGCTCCACCTAATACAGCTACCGTTTTTGTTTCATTTCCATCTAAGAATGAAAAATTCCCTTCCATAGATTCAAGAGAAGATTGAATATCTGAATCACTTGAAACTTTATATGATACATTAAACTGTGCATCTTTTGGAACAGACATCCACACAAACTTGCTTCTATCATCAACTTGACTAAATACAGCTTTATTATTTTCAAGTACTGTCGCTTCAGCACCTTCGGGCATGTATTCTTCTAACTTACCAAAGCCTTCTACTCCCTGTTGATCGATAGTTAAGCTAACCTCATACTCATTATTCCCTAGTGATTTCACGCTTCTGTTTATAGAAGCAATTGCTGGTACTTTCTCAACAATTGGCTCATCAGAAATTGCCTTTATTGGAATACTAGAAATATCATAGCTCTTTCTTTCATTATCTTCTATATATGATAGCTTACCATCAATCACCCCTTCAACAGCTGCATCTGAGGTTGCTGTTAAGGCATAGCTAATCTTTACATGTTCTGTCTCAGGAATAGCCATCCAGATAAACTTAATCTTACCATCCGCAAATGTGAAAGACGCATCAGCAGTCTCTACAGGTTGAGCGAGGTAACCATCAGGTATATTCTGCTGAAACTTGGCAAAGCCATAGATCGGTCCTTTGGTTATATCTACCTCTACTATGTATGTAGAGTCAATAATAAACGATGATTTTTCGGGCAGCTTCGTTTCGACTTTAATATCTGCAGGCAATAATGCCGTAATGATGATAAACGAAAGAAGATTGAATAGAATGATTATTTGCTTGAGCATGGTGCTAAGAGTTTTCTTTTCTTAGAATACAAATCTACCTTGATGCTTAACGGGCGAAACTTGACTGAACTACAATTTCAAACAGAGTTCTGTTAATTGACTAGAAATTAGGATGCAGTCCATACTTTTCATAGAATGATTTGATAATGGAAACTGCTTCATCCGCACTATCGGTCATTTGAAAAAGATCAAGATCCTTTTCGCTTATGTTTCCTTCTTCAAGCATAGTATTCTTAATCCAGTCAAAAAGGCCAGACCAATAGCTGGTTCCCATTAGTATAATCGGAAACCTTCCTATTTTATGTGTTTGTATTAATGTAAAAGCTTCAAACAGCTCATCAAGGGTTCCGAAACCTCCAGGTAGCACAACAAACCCTTGAGCGTATTTCATAAACATGACCTTTCGCACAAAGAAATAATCGAAGTTGATCAACTTGTCTTTATCGATATAAGGATTAGACTCCTGCTCAAAAGGTAAATCTATATTTAAGCCTACGGATTTACCTCCTCCTTTTGAAGCTCCTTTGTTAGCAGCTTCCATAATTCCTGGTCCACCACCGCTAATAACACCGTAGCCTTCTGATGTTATTTTAAAAGCTACTTCCTCAGCGAGCAAATAATAGGGATTATCTGGACTTGTTCGTGCCGAACCAAAAATACTAACGCAAGGTCCGATCTTAGCTAGCTTGTCAAATGCCTCAACAAATTCGGCCATGATCTTGAAAATCGCCCATGAATCGTTGGATTTGACTTCATTCCAAGTTTTTTCAATCATTTTATCTCGAGTCTTATCTTCTCTACTCATTTCGTCTCAGTTTTATAAATAATGGGGTCAGGATAGTCAAAAGTGCCAACGAAAATGTCATCTGGCTTATTACCTCAAAAAAAGCAAAGTAAATCGTACTAGCAATGTTCATTTCAGATTCCACAATTAGATCTGCCAAAAAAAAGATTATACATCCAAAGACAAGATTTGCAGAAATATTTAGGTTAAAAGCTGTGAACCACGTTACCTTAAAGGTTGGTGTTGATTTTTTCTGTGCAGCTGGTAACAGAAAGCTTGAGACAACTAGAAGAATTCCGGCCAAAATCCACCTCAATAAAGTTAGGTTTTGTAAGCCTAAATGTACCTGAGCATAAAGCAAGATCACGAACAAAAAACCCAGTGGTGCTCCGTATTTAAATGGTTGTAAGATTTAGCAAATAAACTGTATTGATTAATACATCTACTTATTTATAGTTCGACAAATGATAAAGCAAACATTCTTCGCTAAGTTATATGCTCGTCAGAGCTCAATTTTGTTTCGAAAAATGATGAGAACAATTGGTGTCCATCATTTTTTGCACTAGGTTTGACACTGTTCAAAAAAAAGAAAAGTATGATGCAATTCCAAGCCGAAAGCGCTGAAAAGAAAAAAGAAGAAAACATTGATAAAATGGGCGGACAGGCGCTGATTAACAAAAAATTTCTAGAGAAACGAAGTATTTTTTTGTGGGGTGGTGTCGATGATGATTCAGCCAAGCATGTTATAGATAGACTATTATATCTTGATGCTGAAAAGCCAGGCGAAGAGATTACGCTTTACATCAATTCACCAGGAGGTTATGTAACCTCTGGTATGGCTATTTATGATACGATGCAGATGATAAAATCCCCTGTCACTTCTATTTGTATGGGGCTAGCAGCATCAATGGGGTCTATACTTCTTTCTG
>CALKOP010000066.1 GCA_938091155.1 uncultured Flavobacteriales bacterium
CGAAAACCTTTATTATGTAATTACCAGATTTCGTGATTCGTGTGGTAAAGTTGGGTATCTCCAAGGAATAATGAATGTATCTCTGATAGGTGTTTCTGGAATATTCATATTCATTTAAAAAGTCTTCAATTGGCCCATCTAGATATTCTTGTGGATCTAGTTCAGACTGTTTCCAGTTGTAATCACAATGCACTAGTGAATACATGTAATTACCCATCGATGAATCAAGAATGTCGAAGTTTAGTCGTAACGGATGATCTTTCCCCAAAGTTATAATTGGCGCTGCTAATGGCCAGCCTCTAGGATGGAGCGTAACCGTTTTTAAATTACTTCGATAATTATGATTATCAAACCTTAAATATTCACCTTCAAAGTATTCTTCATCGCTTGAAACATTAACGTTAAACTGGGCGCAGACTGTGTTAACAAGGATTGTCGTTAAAACGAGGAGGAAGATTTGTTTATTCATAGAACGCAAGTTTAGGACTAAACATATTGATCGTGAAATATGCTTGTTAAACAATAGTTAAGATAATATTGAGACGAGTCATGAATATCTTCCGATAAATGCGGTTATTATGAGGCTTAGATGATTTGATGACGAATTTGCTCAAATGCTATTTCTTCTGTAGAAAATATCATGTAGTTTTGTCCCGTTTTTTAAGCGAAATCTTAACTAAACCTAATGTCGAAAACAGTAAAAATCCGCAAGGGTGCCAACATAAATTTGAAGGGCTCTGCGGAAAAGAAAACAACTGAAGCTGCGCTTTCAGAAACCTTCGCAATTAAACCAACCGACTTTCACGGTATGGTTCCAAAAATGCTTGTTAAAGTAGGAGATGAGGTGAAAGCCGGAACTCCACTTTTTTACGACAAGTCCAATGATCGGATCAAGTTTGTTTCTCCTGTTAGTGGAGAAGTAGCTGAAATCGTTCGAGGTGCTAAAAGACGCATTTTGGAAGTTCGGGTTTTGGCCGATAAAACACAAAAACTAATAGAGTGCTCTCCTATTGATATTTCAGGCATGGAGGCTGCGCAGGTATGTGATGTGCTTATGGATGGAGGTTTGTGGCCGTTTATAAAGCGCAGACCATACGACATAATTGCAAATCCGACCGAAGCGCCAAAGTCAATTTTTGTATCTGGTTTTGATTCAGCGCCACTTGGTGCAGACATTGCTTACCTATTGGATGGAAGAGAAACTGATTTTCAAAATGGAATTAATGCATTAGCAAAAATGACTGCAGGTAAGGTGCATGTAAATGCATTAGTTAGTGACAGTTCATTTATTTCAAAAACAAAAAATGCACAAGTGAATACGTTCTCTGGGCCTCATCCAGCAGGAACGGTTGGTGTGCAGATTCATCACATTGATCCAATTGCAAAGGGAGATGTTGTTTGGACTGTCGATCCTCAAGCAGTAGCAATGATTGGACGATACTTAAATACGGGTAAGGCTGATTTTTCAAAAACAATTGCCTTAGTTGGTTCTGAAGTAAATGACCCTCAATACCTCAAAGTTATATCAGGAACAAACATGAAATCCATTTTAGGCGGACGGATCGCTGATGGTGACACTAGAATTATATGTGGAAATGTTCTTAGTGGATTGCAAGTTTCGGCCGATGGTTATTTAGGATTCTTCAACAATGTTGTAAGTGTCATCCCAGAAGGTCGAGATTCACAATTCATAGGATGGATAGCGCCTAATTTCCATAAATTCTCTTTGTCTCATTCTTACTTCAGCTGGTTAATGCCTGGCAAAAAGTATAATTTGAATACCAACACAAATGGCGAAGGTCGTGCTTTTGTGATGTCAGGTCAATATGAGGACGTTTTGCCAATGGATGTCTATCCAGTGCACTTGCTTAAGGCGATAATGACAAATGACCTTGATAAAATGGAAGGCCTCGGCATATATGAGGTTGCTCCAGAAGATTTAGCGCTATGCGAATTCGCATGCACAAGTAAAACAGACGTTCAATCCTGGGTTAGAAAGGGACTTGACATGGCAATGGAAGAACTCGGTTAATCGAAAGCAGATGAAAATTATTAAAAATCTATTTGACAGCTTGCGTCCTTCTTTTGAAGAAGGTGGAAAATTTGAACGCTATTACACCGCGTTTGAGGCAATAGAAACGTTTGCTTTTGTGCCTAATCATGTAACTCATGATGGAGCGCACATAAAAGATGCCATTGACCTAAAACGCACCATGTTTTTGGTTATTGTTGCCACTATTCCAGCCTTGTTGTTTGGTATGTGGAATACCGGACATCAACATTTTCTTGCCGTTGGCGAATTGGTTGGCCTAGGAGAGGGTTTAATAGATAAATTCATTTTTGGCGCATTAAAAGTGATGCCAATTGTTATTGTAAGTTACGGAGTTGGCCTTGGTGTTGAATTCGCTATGGCCGTTTACAAGCGGCATTCAGTTGAAGAGGGTTTCCTCGTTTCAGGCATGCTTATTCCATTGATTATGCCAGTTGAAGTGCCACTATGGATGGTCGCTGTGGCCACAATATTTGCCGTGGTAATTGGTAAAGAGGTGTTTGGTGGGACCGGAATGAATATATTGAATCCAGCGCTTACAGCTCGGGCATTTTTATTCTTTGCTTACCCAACCAAAATGAGTGGCAATCTTGTTTGGGTTAGTACAGAAAGTAAAGCTACGGTCGATGGTTATTCTGGTGAAACATTACTCGCTCAATCAATTAACTCAAGCACTGATTATATAGATCAAGCGGGTACGGCTTATGGAAGTGTTAGTGACACGCTCATGGCAGCCTTCATGGGTTGGGTGCCAGGTTCTATTGGAGAAACTTCAACGCTTGCAATTTTGATTGGAGGAGGACTATTACTTTTTACAGGAATAGGTAGTTGGAGAATTATGTTGTCATTTTTCTTAGGTGGACTTTCAATGTCTTATCTGTTCAATCTGTGGGGTGCTAATCCATTTATGGAGGTAAATCCCTTATTACAACTTTGCATGGGAGGTTTTATGTTTGGAATGGTTTTCATGGCAACAGACCCCGTGAGTGCTGCTCAAACGAATATGGGTAAATGGATATATGGATTTTTGGCAGGATTATTAGGAATTATGATTCGAGTATTCAACCCTGCTTATCCTGAAGGAATAATGATGGGTATTTTATTCATGAATGTAATGGCACCTCTGATTGATCACTACGTTGTTGAGGCCAGTATTAATAGAAGAATGAAAAGAGTAACCGTAACCACTTAATTAGACAGGAATGGCTATAAATAAAGAATCACAAAGTTTTACGTTCATCTTCTCCATTATAATGGTGGTAGTGGTGGCGACAGTGCTTGCTCTGGCTGCTCTGGGTTTGAAAGAACCACAGCAGGAAAATCAAAAGCAAGAAAAAATGCAGGATATCTTGGCATCTATTCAGGTTATTGTGGATAGATCAGAAGCATCAGCAGAGTTTGGTAATTATATTAAGCAGCGAATAACACTAAACTCTCAAGGTGAGGTGGTTAGTACTTCAGAAGGACCAGTTCAATCATTGAGTGCTGATGGAAAAGAGGCTTTTGAGTCAGATGCATTTAATATTGATATTAAGAAGCAATTTCGTGATCAGTCCTTGCCTCCAGAAGATAAAAAGTTTCCTCTTTTTATATGTGAAAAGGAGGATGGAAAGACGAGCTATGTTGTGCCAATGGTTGGAACTGGATTATGGGGCCCGATTTGGGGTTACATCGCACTTGATGAAGACATGAATACCCTTGTAGGAGCCACATTTGACCACAAAACAGAAACACCAGGTCTTGGTGCTGAAATCAATCAAGGTTGGTTTCAAGAGCCTTTTGTTGGAGATCAAATATTTGATGACAAAGGAAATTTTGTGTCTATTGCAGTGTTAAAGGGCGGTGCGGATCCAAGCGACAAACACGGAGTTGATGCCATCACAGGTGGTACAATAACGAGTGTTGGTTTATCAAACATGATCGCCAATACACTGAAAATTTACGTTCCATACTTTAAGAACAATGCGGAAATCGCGTCAATCTAAACGGAAATGAGCACAGAAGTAAAAACAGCATCCGCAGCCGCGGTCATTAAAGAGCCGAGTGAGCCACTGTTTTCAAAAAAGAATAAACTCCTCTTAACCGATCCGTTAAACGATTCAAACCCGATAACGGTTCAGGTTCTAGGTATATGTTCGGCACTTGCCATTACCGTACAAGTGAAACAAGCATTGGTTATGTCAATATCAGTATTGGCGGTAATGATTGGCGGTAACTGGATCATATCATTGATTCGAAACATCATTCCGAGTCGAATTCGAATCATTGTTCAACTTGTTGTAGTTGCGTCATTAGTAATCCTAGTTGACCAAGTTTTAAAAGCATATGTGTATGATGTCAGTAAGGCGCTTTCTGTATTTGTTGGATTAATCATTACCAACTGTATTATTATGGGACGCCTAGAGGCTTTTGCACTTGCAAACAAACCTTGGCCATCTATTCTTGATGCTATTGGAAATGCTATGGGATATGCCTGGATTTTGATTGCTGTTGCTGTCGTGAGAGAGGCGTTTGGATCAGGTTCTATTATGGGCTTTAAGTTCATCCCAGACGCTTGGTTAATTACTAATGGCGGATTCTATGCGCATAACAACATGATGATATTGCCTCCAATGGCACTCATCGTGGTTGGAATCATTATTTGGATTCAGCGCGCTAAAAACACTGCTTTAATTGAGGAACATTAAGAAAATATGCTAGAATTAGTAAATATATTCGTCAAGGGCATTTTCATAGAGAATATGATTTTCGCCTATTTCTTAGGTATGTGTTCCTATTTGGCCGTATCTAAAACAGTAAAGACAGGCGTGGGACTTGGTTTCGCAGTTATTTTTGTTCTTGGAATTACAGTTCCGGTGAACTATTTACTCGAGAATTATGTCCTTATGGAAGGTGCTCTTTCTTGGATAAGTGAAGACTTTGCAGCGATTGACTTAAGCTTTCTTTCCTTCATCATGTTCATTGCCATAATTGCATCTATGGTGCAATTGGTAGAAATGGCTGTTGAGAAATTTGCTCCTGCATTGTACGGGGCACTCGGAATATTTCTTCCTTTAATCGCTGTTAACTGCTCCATTTTGGGAGGTGCGTTGTTCATGCAAGAGCGCCAGTACACATCCATTGCAGAAGCAACATCTTTTGGACTTGGCT
>CALKOP010000067.1 GCA_938091155.1 uncultured Flavobacteriales bacterium
TTATTGGACAATATCCAGTTTTAGTAATAGGTAGTTTTTGGGTGAGTGATGCTGCAATATTGATGCAAGAAATTCAGAATACTGAAAACCTTAAAATCATTGTTGTCCCTCATGAGTTAAGCGCAATCAATCAATCATCGTGGTATAAAGGCTTTGGGTCAGAGATATTCCTTTGGAGCGAAAGAGGCGATTCAGATATTTCAAATAAAAAGGTGCTTTATATTGACTGCATTGGACTATTGTCAAGAATGTACAGATATGCAACCATCGCTTATGTTGGCGGTGGATTTGGATCTTCTGTCCATAATACGCTAGAGGCGGCTATTTATGGCGTTCCAGTGATTTTTGGGCCAAATAATAAACGGTTTTATGAGATTCAAGAATTGAAGCGATTTGGAAGTGGGTTTGAAATTAAGTCTCAATTTGAGTTTAGAGAAACGATGAATAGGCTAATGATTGATGAGAGCCTAAGAAAGTTCATTGCCCAAAGAAATCAGCAATACTTTTTAGAAAACCAAGGGGCTACGGAAAAAGCTTTAAATTGGATTAAGGTTGAGTTAGAACATAAAAAAAGCCCTCTCGGTTGAGAAGGCTTTGTACCCGAGGCCGGGGTCGAACCGGCACTCCTGCGATAGGAACAGGATTTTAAGTCCTGCGTGTCTACCAATTCCACCACTCGGGCTAGTGCGTTAACGCAGTGACTCAGAATATAAGCCAATTGGATTTCTAATTATACATAAAAAAAAGACCCCCGTTTATTAGGAGGTTTTTTTGAGCGAGAGACGGGATTCGAACCCGCGACCCCGACCTTGGCAAGGTCGTGCTCTACCAGCTGAGCTACTCTCGCTTAAGGTCGGCAAATTTATATTATTCTTTGAAAGGGCAACAATGTATTTTCAATTGAAAATCTTTTCTGTTTTAGCTTCGTTTTCCGAGAAGCTTTTTAATCTCATTTAACTTGAATAAGGCCTCAACTGGGGTAAGTGTGTTTATGTCAATGTTTATTAGCTCGTCTTTAATTTGAGATAAAACGGGATCGTCTAACTGGAAAATACTCAACTGTAGATCACTAGACATATCACCCAGGACTTTTTTATCACTGCCTGTTCTATTACTTTCCTCTAATTCTCGGAGAATTATTTTCGATCTTTTTATGAGTTCTAGTGGCATTCCTGCCATTTTCGCTACTTGAATTCCAAAACTATGTTCACTTCCCCCTTCAATCAATTTTCGAAGAAAAATGATTCGATCCTGAGTCTCGAGAATAGAGATGGTGAAGTTTTTTATTCTGTTGAATGATACAGCCATTTCATTCAACTCGTGATAATGAGTTGCAAATAATGTCAATGGTCTCTCATTTCTCTCATGAATATATTCAGCAATGGACCAAGCGATACTAATTCCGTCATATGTGCTTGTTCCACGGCCGATTTCGTCTAATAGAATTAGGCTTCTGGAGCTAAGATTATTCAAGATACTGGCGGTTTCATTCATTTCTACCATGAATGTTGATTCACCCTGAGAAATATTGTCTGAAGCTCCTACTCGAGTGAATAATTTATCAATAATCGATAGTTTGGCGGAAGCTGCCGGAACAAAACTTCCGATTTGTGCCATTAAAGAAATTATAGCGCATTGTCTTAAAAGGGCTGATTTACCAGACATATTAGGACCCGTTAGCATAATCACTTGTTGAGAATCCCGATCTAGTAAAACATCATTGGAGATATATGATTCGCCTAGGGGCATTTCCCTTTCAATTACGGGATGTCGTCCTTCTTTAATTTCTATACTGTGATCGTTATGCAGTATAGGACGAGTATAGTTGTAGTCGATCGCATTTTTAGCGAATGATACTATGCAATCTAGTTCTGATACTCCTTTCGCCAGATTCTGTATAAAAGGGATATGGCTTTTAAGATCGTCAATAAACCTAGTATAAAGATCTAATTCGATGGCATGAATTTTCTCCTCTGCACCGAGTATTTTTTGTTCATAATCTTTAAGCTCCTCCGTTATATAACGCTCAGCATTTGCAAGTGTCTGTTTTCGTATCCATTCGTTTGGGACTTTGTCTTTATGAAGATTGGTTACTTCTAAGTAATATCCAAAAACATTGTTGAATCCAATTTTAAGCGATGAGATTCCTGTGTTTTTTGATTCCCTGTCTTGTATCTGAATTAGAAAGTCCTTACCGCTGAATGCTATCTCTCTCAGGTCATCTAACTCTACATTTACGCCTTTGCAAATAACATTTCCCTTATTCACTAAGTTTGGAGGGTCATCCGTAAGTGTTTTTTTGATTTTTGAACTTAGTTCTAGACAATCTTTTAGTTTATTTTTAAGTGATGTTGCAAATTGATTTTTGAGTTTGTATTCGGTTAATGGGATTGTATTATCAATGCTTTTACTTAGTTGTAATGCTTCTTTTGGTCCAAGTTTTCCAATTGAAAGGCGAGCAGACATGCGTTCTAGGTCGCCAATCTTTCTAAGCTGCTCATGTACTTTTTGTCTGGAGTCGCTATCCAATGCAAATTCGCTCACTGCTGTATGGCGATTTTCAATTCTTTTAATATCAAGCAGGGGAAAGGCAAGCCAGTTTTTTAACTGACGGCTTCCCATTGGAGTTGATGTTGAATCTAATACGGAAAGCAATGTTTTCCCGTTTTCATTTGTTGAATAGAATAGCTCCAGATTACGCTGAGTAAACCTATCAAGCCACATATGATCAGCAGCATCTATCCTTGAAATGCGTTTTATGTGCCCTAATCGATCATGTTGCGTTTCGCCTAGGTAATGAAGGCAGGCACCTGAGGCAATAGTTGCCATTTCTAAGTCTTCGATACCGAATCCCTTAAGAGAATGAGTATGAAATTGATGGGTTAATTTCTCACTTGTGAATTCAAGTTGAAAAACCCAGTCGTCTAAATGGTATGTATGATAAACATTACCAAAAATTTCATGAAAATGATTTTTGAAATTCTTTTCAAATACAATTTCACTTGGTTGAAATCCAGAAACTACTTTCTCGATATACTTTCTGGA
>CALKOP010000068.1 GCA_938091155.1 uncultured Flavobacteriales bacterium
CAACACCTCCAATGGTGGCGTTACCCCTATCCAACTCCTGTTGTATAGCAGCCTTCCGGCCTTCGAGGTACTCCTTTGTTTCATTGAAGTAACGAGGCTTATAAGAGAATCTTTTGGGTTGATTTTGTTTAAATAGGAAGCGAAACATAAGGCAAACCTAATTGAAAAAATAAGTATGAAATATCCAAACGAAGTATTGTAACAAAACAATGATGATAAGTACTTAATTGGCACATATTATGCTCTATGTATGTCAATAAATTCATCCCTAATTATCTAATCAAATCAAAAGATCCTTTACATATATCTGCTCGTTACTTCTTGTCAGTATCGTATTTCTATCAAGCATCCCTCCTTTGGAGAACGATGTACGTATACATCCATTTTCTCCGGTCACCCTTGATGCCGCAGATTCAGTCATGGAGCGACTAGATGATAATGAGCGTATCGCTCAGTTGTTTGTAATTCGAAACTTAGAATCGAGTAATTATTATGCTGGAGGTTATCTTCTCAATAATCTAAATCAAAATCATTTATCTAGAACAATTGACCCTAACGGAATTCCATATCTCATTGGGTTCGATATGCTTAATGGTAATAATACATTCGCTCGGGAACAACAACTGGCCGAATCGAACAACCTAGAACTCGTAAGTCGCTATTCTGCTGCTGTTGGCAACTATTTGCGCAATCAAAACATCAACTTCATTTTAGGTCCGGCCGTAGACCTATGTCATAATGATATGAACACAGCTATCGAGCGACACTCGTTTAGCGATGATGCGAACATCACCTTAAACTATGCCACCGCGTCTGTTCGTGGTTATAAAGAGGCGGGAATACTTTCAATTGTAGGAAGCTATCCCGGAATTGGCAGTGCAAAACAAGGATATGACAACGATACCCCTATACTCCTGGCTAGGTCCGATCAACTTTTTGAAAATGAGTTGATTCCATACAAGGGACTAGTAAATAGTGGAATTCAGAATATTATGGTTGCTAATGCCCATGTGCCTGCAATTGATTCTGGTATCAACTATTTAGCCACTCAGTCGCCAGAAATGAACGATGTTCTTAAGAATACTTTAGGCTTCAACGGCCTAATATGGGCGGACTTATCGATTCAAAAGGTTGAATTCAAGGACGATCCGACAAATGCTATTTTGGTCGGTAATGACGTGATTATTATTGATGGGGATCTCGAACAGAAAGTACTGAAAGTCAATGAATCGATTGAATCTGGGGTATTATCATGGAATCTAATTAATCAAAAATGCAAGCGTATCATTCAAGCTAAGATTTGGAGCGCTAAGAATCAGCCGAGAATTAAGGACAGCACGGTTGCCGTTATGGAGTTAAAACTAGCGCAACGGGCACTTACCGAAGCATCTCTTACTCTACTACGAAACCTTAATGATCGGATTCCATTAAAAAATTTGGACACTCTAGCAATTGCTTTAATTAACATCTCGGACACGCCATCTGTTTTTCAACCTGAATGGGTTCAGAGATATACTTCGACAGATATCTACAACATTCGATTAGATCATCTCGAAGAAGACTACACCAACTTTCAGCGCAAACAACAGCAATATGACCTTGTCATATTATTAGGATCTCCACAAAACTCATTAACAAGAAAGCGATTTGGAATAAGCGAACATTATCAAAGCATAATAGAACGAATAAGCTTTAAGCAGACCACCATCTTTGCCTGGTACGGTAACACAAAGGCCTTGCTTTATGTCAGTAACATCCCGAATATAGAATGTGTGATTTCTGGTCACGATTCTTCCCCACTAAGTCTTGATTTTACTGTTCAAAAAATATTCGGTGGTCGAGCTTTCACGGGCCGCCTAAAACGAAAAGTAGGAAATCAATATGAGCGTGAATTTGGAATTGATACCTATAAATCTAGACTAGCATATGGAATACCAGAAGAGGTAGGGATAAAAAGTGAATATCTAGCCCCAATTAATGATATAGTCCACGGAGCTATAAATGACAAAGCCTGTCCTGGAGCTCAAGTCTGGTTTGCAAAAGATGGAAAGGTTGTAATCAATGAATCCTATGGTCATCATCAATACGATAGTCGAGACACCGTTCATTGGGATGATTTATATGACCTAGCTTCAATCACTAAAATCGCGGGTTCAGTTGCTGGTCTCATGAAACTGAGTCAGGACTCTCTCTTTAATTTGGATCATAGTCTATGTGATTATCTAGGAGAATGGGTAGATACAACGGAGTACATGCAAATGGGTATGCGCGAGATATTCACACACCAGGCTGGACTTCCTGCGTTCATACCTTTTTACGCAAGTACATTACAAAAGGGCGTTCCACGATATGATATTTATAGCATCGCACAAAATGAGACCTATTCATTGAGAGTTGCACGTGAGTTGTACATCAGAGCGGATCAATCTGACTGGATGTTTCGGCAAATAATAAAGCAGCCTATAAAACCCGAAAAGAAGTATAAGTACAGCGATGTTGGTTATTATTTTGCTCTAAGAATTATTGAAAAGCAAAGCGGCAGGGCGATGGACACTTTTCTAGACGAAATATATTACAAGCCGCTAGGTCTAACAACAATGGGTTACAAACCTCTAGAGCGTTTTGAGAAATCAAGAATTACACCTACCGAATATGATCGTTACTTCAGAAAACAACTCGTGCACGGTGATGTGCATGATCCTGGAGCGGCAATGCTTGGTGGTGTTGGCGGACATGCAGGTCTTTTTTCTAATGCAAATGACCTGGGCATTTTAATGCAGATGTATTTGAACGGTGGTTCGTATGGGGATGATTTCTTCTTCGACAGCACCATAATTAACAACTTTACTCGCTGTCAATTCTGTGACAACAATAATAGAAGAGGTGCTGGTTTTGATAAGCCCTTGCGAAACGGTGGGTCAGGGCCATCTTGTGGTTGCACCTCAAAAGAGGCTTTTGGACACCAAGGTTTTACTGGTACAGTAACTTGGGCTGATCCTAACCAAGATATTGTTTATGTATTCCTATCAAATCGCGTCTACCCAAATGCCGACAATAAGAAACTGGCTCACATGAATATCCGAACAGATATTCAACAAGTGTTCTATGATGCCATAGAAAAGAGTCGAGAATTGGATAGCACAGCAAGCCAATTCTAATAATATTTATAAACTGCTAACAGACTCTTTTATCGTTTGTTTGTACCATCAAACGAGCAAAATGCGAATAGGAATAGTTTGTTACCCAACTTTTGGCGGTAGCGGTGTAGTTGCAACAGAATTAGGACTAGAAATGGCGTCAGAAGGGCATTCTGTGCATTTCATAAGCTATTCACAGCCAGTTAGACTTGACCCATACGCTGCGAACGTGTTTTACCATGAGGTTTCTGTGAGCAATTATCCGTTATTCGATTATTCACCATATGAATTGGTATTAACATCGAAATTAGTCAGTGTAGTAAAAAACGAAAATCTCGATATACTGCATGTTCATTATGCAATACCGCATGCCTCGGCTGCTTACATGGCAAAACAAATTCTTGCCGCGGAAGGTATTCATATTCCAATTGTTTGCACCCTACATGGAACGGACATTACTTTGGTCGGTAAGGATGCCTCCTTCGAGCCGGTAATCACCTTTGCAATCAATAAAAGTGACGCTGTTACAGCAGTTTCTGATAGTCTTAAGGCAGATACACTGGAGTATTTTAATGTGAAACGAGAGATTCAAGTGATTCCTAATTTCATTGACTTAAAGTACTTCGATAGTATGAAACCGAACGGAATTCGGGATCGTTATTTGCCTACAGGTGAACGATTGGTCATGCATCTATCAAATTTCAGAAAGGTGAAGCGAGTTGAAGATGTTGCATTAATATTTGCTAAAATTCAAGAAAAAGTCCCTTCCCAATTATTGTTGATGGGAGATGGTCCTGAGCGAAATAACGTTGAAAAAATGTGTCGTGATTTAGGGATTTGTGACCGAATTCATTTTTTGGGTAAAACCAAAAAAATCGAACAGTTTTTGGTCAACGCTGACCTCTTTATCCTTTCATCAGAAACCGAAAGCTTCGGATTGGCAGCTCTTGAAGCTATGGCTGCCGGTGTTCCTGTTATTAGCACGAATACTGGCGGACTACCAGAGGTTAACAAACATGGTTTTAGCGGTTACCTCAGCGATGTTGGTGATATTGACTCAATGGCTAAAAACGCAATTTCCATTCTAGCATCTGATGAAGAATTAGCGAAATTCAAGGCTAACGCGCGAGTACAAGCACTTAAATTTGACTTAAAAAAGATCGTACCACAATACGAGGCCTTGTATAGGTCATTGATTTTACCTTTGAAATGATCCTTGAATGGAAATCAAAAATCCAATACACCATGAAAAAAATATTATTCATTATTGCCATTGCAGGCGTTATGACAAGCTGTTCCACATGTTATGAATGTTCTGAAGAAGTGGTTATTTACAGCGGAAACAACCCAGCAGATACCGTTACAAATTCGGATGAACTATGCACGGCAGACCAGACTGAAATTGACGACAGAGAAGCAGCAGGTGCAACTTGTGTATCGCAGTAATTAATTTAACAACAAGCCATTTTCTGCTTGTGATTCTTGATAGTAGAGAAAATGCAAATACTTCAATAGCCTGTGAACCATTTCTTCACGGGCTATTTCATTTAACTGGGTCATAAACCTCACTTTATTTTCATTGCTCATTGCAATACAAACTGCAACGTCAACTGCGCGATAGTGAATAATATCTTCTAATACTGGGCGCTTACCAAATTTGATCTCGATGTAATCTGCGAAAACTTCCAGCATTTCTATACTGGCTTGTTTATCCAATTGAAGCTTAATTTCCCGACCAATGGTGCCACCAGGATACATTTTTGACTCGAATTCATTTTCCAGTCTATCTAATTCATACACGTGAGTGCACTCGATGATTACATCTCTTTGTCCATTGGGTAATCGCTTAGTAACTTGAACGAGTCTACATTTTGAAGCCAACTTCAATTTATCCTTACTAAATGGAAGAGCAAATTGAATTGAGTTTTTCTCAACCTCATCAAATAATTGCTGAAATCGCGGCTCAAAAATGTGAAGCGGAATTTGCTCCCCTGGTAAGAGCAGAATGTTCAGCGGAAACATGGCTATATTTTTCGAATCTGTGTCCATTACTTGTAAGTAACAACTTCAATGATAAAAGAGTTTTATTAAAACAGCAACCAAATTTCATCTTGATTTAAATACCCACCTTTTATCCAGTTTGTCAATACTATACATACCTTATCTTCTTTTTTAGACATCCAGAAGTATGATCTGAAACCTCGCCACCAACCGTTATGATAGACAATTGTATCTTCATTACTTAAAGGCTTAATTCTCCATCCATATCCATAATATAGATTCCTAGCATATCGCTCTTGTGGCTTAGTTGCCTCAGCCCAAAGATCTGATTGAATAAAGCCGTCTTCGCTCATCGACAAGTAGAAGGTCAATAAGTCTTCCACATTACTGTACATACCCTTATCACCAACAATACCATCTAAATACGATGGACGTTTTGAATCCTTACTTGGAAAATGGCCATGTACGGCATATTCTAAAGGATCACGCTTATTGGCTTCAAGTATTTCAGAACTATGCATGCCCAGACGGTCAAATACTTCCTTCTGCATGTATTCTTGAAACGTCATTCCTGAAACGCTTTCAACAATATCTGCTAATAGCGTATAGTTTGTATTACAGTAATCAAAGTATTGTTCCGGTTGGAAATAGTTTGGAACCTCTTTGCATTCCATCATAGTGATTAAATCATCATTGTCCATCATATTATCTGGACTACCCCAAAGGTTATCTGTAATATAGGCATAGTAGCCGATACCGCTTGTGTGAGTGAGTAAATGCCTTACTGTTACATTACTATATGGTGTGCAAGGAAGAAAAGAAGTAACGGAATCATCTAAACTAACTAAGCCCTTTTCAATAAGCTGCAAAACCGCATATGCTGTAAACGGCTTTGACAATGAAGCCAATTGAAACTGATCTGTAATCTCCAAAGAATCGGGTGATTTTTCAAATCGCTTGACACCTTTTGCGAAGCTGAATTGCTTTCCATCTCTGTAAAACAGTCCAACACCATTGAATTTATTTGACTCAAATAAATTATTGAAATAGTCATCAATGCAGGTTGACACACTGTCTTGAAGAGGAATTGGCAGATCGACAACTATCGTATCTTCTACGATTTGCGACTTCTGTACAGAAACATCTTGATCACAACAAGATAGTAAAATCCCGAAAAATATGAAGAGATATAAAAGACTAGGGAGCTTCGCCACACGTGCAGGTCTGATCGTACTTTCCGTATTCCGATTCACATTTTTCCGCATATGCACTTAAATCATTCTTCGATCCACACATTTCTGGATATTCATAGCGAGTTATACTGTCTTGATCTTTAACTATACAAACATGACACTTTTCACAGCTCATTAGAGTAGCACACAGGACAACAATTGGTAGTAGATACTTCATTCTTAATTTATTCAACTACAAGGTTTTCGGAACAATCACAGTATAGACTTAGGGTATCGGATGAGCCCAATGTAGCAGCTTCTTCGCAAATAGTTATGTAATCCTCATAATCCTTTTTCGTGACACAAATCTCTTTGTAGCCCCAGCTAATTTCATCATCAGCAGCGTCTCTAACTACACATTGATAACATCTCTTACAACCACTAGCCAGTATAGCTAGAACAGATAACAGCGCAAATATTTTGGAAGAATTCTTCATTATTGGCAAACGTAATAAATCAATCATTGGATTTTTTAGAAGTAAGTACCTGTGAGAGTAAATCAATATTCAAATCGCGGCCTGTCCAATTTGAAACAACTTCACCATCGCGGACTACGATTGCGGAAGGAAAAGTGCCATTTATAGCTTGCAATAAGCTTCTGCTTGAGGTCTTCTGAACTTGAAATGACTCAATACCTGTTTGTGCTGAAAAAGCCTGTACATCATCTTCTTTTCCATAAACCAAAATTCTAAGCTGCGCTTCTGCTTTTTCCTTATCCAAGGTAGACAATAGTGACGCTAATTGCTTGCAATGAACGCACTTCGCCATCATAACCACAAGCATTTTTTGATCGGTTTCCAAATCCCAACCGTGCGTAACGTTTACGACATTAATCAAATCACCTTCAATGGTTGCCTCTTGATTCATATCCACACTGGGCATTGGCAAGGCAATGAACAATGCGGGAATTGCGATCGCGGTTAGCACCAAGTTTGTCCAACTATATTTCCACCGATGATTCCATTCTAATTTCCATAGTAAAATGAATGACCAAGCTAATAACACTAAGTTTTTCGCAATACTTGTTGGGGCACCCATCGGAATGAGTTCGCCAAAACACCCACAGTTTTCATCTCCAGCTCCTATCACTATTTGATAAGTCAAAAACCCCGTGAAAAACAACAACATACCCACGCTGGCTAGCATCGATGCTTTCATTTTATAACCAAAAACAATGGCTAACCCCACTGCGAACTCGAACAGAATAATCAATCGGGAAAAAAGTGGTGCTAGATCCCATGAGAACCCTACTTGCTTGATTAATATCAATTCAAATGCATCGATTGGAAAAAGCTTCAATGCCGCAGAAGCAATGAAAAGCAGTCCAAATAGTATTCGCAACATGAGGTAAGTAATCTTCATCTTATTATCGAGAACCTTTGTATTTGCCCGTAAGACTGCACCTGCGGGTAATTTCATCATTAAGTTCATATCCAACAAGACTGTCACAAACTTCAACTGCCTCGTCTTCTTTGGCTTTTTTAATGATGACATATTCTACACCCCCATCATATGTGTCGCATTTGCAGGTCCATGACTTTCTGCAAGATGTAGCAACAGCATACCCTAATACAAGGACTAAAAGGCCGTATTTAATTTTGATTTTTGACATCTTTGACTATCGATTCAAAGGTAAATTCTATTCACTTCATGTGACTTAGAATTACAACAAACTACATTCATGACGAAACTGTCCACAAAAGGGTTACGATACGAACCAAAAATATTATTGGCTTGGGGCGAAAGCATTGGCGAAAATCAAAAAATAACAGAATGGTTAATGAAGAATGGTTTTCCGGAATTGGGATTGTTTAGATATGCGTTAAGAAACGAAGATCGCTCTCGGAAATGGTTGCTCGAAAATGGACATCCACACCTGATGGCCATGATAAATGGAATAGAAGGAAATAAACAAGCCTTAGACTGGCTCAAAAATCATGGTTTTGATGTTTTGTACGAAATGGCTCTAACCGGTGATGGCGATGAGGAGGCATATAGTAAATTAATGACTCCTGCCACGAAAGTCTTTGCACTGCTGGCAAAAAAAATGGAATACATTAAAGATGAAATTGAGATGAATAACACTGATATTCATCGCATTGATCCAAACTAGTCTTTAACCGGTTTTCCATCTAGAAACTCGCCCTTCCAGATTGTTCCATCTTCGTATTTCATCTTGCCTTTTCCAGACCGTTTGCCCTCATCGAATTGACCGCGATACATTTTTCCGTTTGTCCACTCCATTTGCCCCTTTCCGTGCGGATCGTCATACTTCCATCGACCAAAATATTTGCGACCATCTGGCCATTGCATGGTGCCTTTACCATGTCGCATTCCATTCTGCCATCGTCCTTCATAAAAGCTGCTATCAGCCCATACCATAGTCCCTTTTCCGCTGAATTCACCTTCATAAACTTCACCGTAATATTTGGAGCCATTCTCCCAAAAAATAGTCTGAAAGCCATCGGCTAATAGCCTAATATCCTCAGGATTCGAAACCTGTGAAAATCCAGTTATTGAGATAAATAAGATTATCATGGCTATTAAATGTGTTCGCAGCATTCCTTCTACTTCTTTGTTATTTCACCAACACCCGATATGTCTTTTTTAATCTCTGGGTCTCCCATATATTGGACCTCGCCTGCCCCGGCAATATCAACAACTAACTTTTCTGAAGCATTAATCTCTACGTCACCAGCTCCAGAAACTCCAATGGCAGCCCGCTTAGACTCTAAATTAAAAGCATGAACCTCAGCTGCACCGCTTAGATCTAACTCAACCTCATCAGCAATTCCATGCAATTCAATTTCACTACCTCCACTCAATTCCATTCTGAATTTTGTAACGTTAAGTGTTAAATCTGCTTCCGCTGCACCTGAGATTTCAATGAATAGCTCATCTCCATTAATACTGCCATTTGAGTTCAATTCACACGCACCCGAAATTTCAACCTTTTCTAAACTCCGATAAAAAACAGTGACTACCATTTGATCAGTACTCAGGTATTTATCTCCACTGGAAATGTGCAACTCTTCGTCCTTAACCACAGTGGTGATATGTTCTAAGAGGTTTTGATCCGTTTCAATCAACACGCTCGGTTCACCTTGCACAAGGACCACATTAAACATTCCAGATATCTTCAAATCCGTAAAACTCTCCATCTTACGCTCTTCGCTCGTAAGGTTGCCGTCACCCTCAATAGTTTCGGAACAAGAAAAAAAAAGCAATGGAATTGAGATAAACAGCAGCGATTTCAGCATATCATTTTAGATTTGATAAGTTCAAAGGTGTGAAATGCTTTTCACCTAAACTAGATTAGAATAACAATGAATTTATTACTGTTAAGCAACTCTACAAATCCCGGTCAACCCTACCTAGATTGGCCTATGGATTACATCGATCGGTTTATAGGAAATATTAGTGAAGCACTTTTTATACCTTATGCTGGCGTGAGTTTCAGCTATGATGACTATGAACAAAAGGTGCAAGAAGCACTTTCTATGCGCGGTATAAAAATCAAGTCTATACATCATTTTGATGATCCTGTAGAAGCCGTGAATCAGGCGCAAGCCATCATTGTTGGTGGTGGAAATTCCTTTCATCTTTTAGATCAAGTGCAGCGCCTAGGCCTGGTTGAGCCTTTGCAACGAAAGATCAAGCGAGATAATATCCATTATATCGGATGGAGTGCAGGATCTAATTTAGCCTGCCCTACGGTTAAGACCACGAACGACATGCCCATCATTGAACCGCAAAGCTTTAATGCCTTAAATCTTATCGATTTTCAAATAAACCCTCATTATACCGAACGAACCATCGAGGGGCATGGAGGCGAGAGCAGATTGATGCGACTGGAGGAATACAGCGCGATAAATGATATTCCTGTTCTCTGCCTACCTGAATCATGTGGTATTCGAATTGATAAAAGCGGAACTCGTTTACTCTCTTCTGAACCCGTTAAACTAATTAGCTCAGGTGGTAATGTAAGAACACTACATCACGGCATAGTGGACATTTAAGCCTACTTCTTTTTTTTCTGTTCTTCCTGCTTTTTACTATCGATCTTATCTTGATCTGGTCCACTGTGTTTCGGCATTTCCCTGGGATCCTCGTTTGAAGCAGGATCCGAATTTGTTCCCTTAACTGCTTTACCAGCGCTCATTTTCTTTGGGCCACTGCTAGCAGCCGCAGGTCTATCTACATCTGTGGCAATTGACTCTAGTTTTTCATCAGACATAGCCGAATTAGAACTAGCCTTTTGAATCGGTTCCTCCTTTGGCTTTGCAACTTCACTCTTTTGACTGGTGCAACCGAAAACAAGCAGCAAACTAGTGCTGAACAATAATCTTCTCATTGATCAAAATATTTGATTCGCTTTTCAAATGAAGAATATACTGTCCACTTGGCAAGGCATGCTTGTTGAACCCAAGTTGGTGCTTTCCTGCTTTTACATAATCAGAAAATAGATTCTTAACCTCACGTCCATTCATGTCATAAACGATGGCATTTAAAAACTTAGCCTCATTTATTTCAATATCTACATACATCATTTCCAAAGAGGAAATTGGATTCGGGTAAGCTCGATTTTGCACCGAAGCCACGTCATCAATACCTAATGGAACAAGTTCACCACCCCAAGTTTGAAATGTATCTCCATCAATGACATAAACTGTGACACCGCCCGGAAGTATAATAGTATCCGCTGTAAGCTTTTGCACATGGATCATGTCTTCAATCGTCAATGAGTCGAAACAATCGTCATTCCAAGCAATTAATTGCACATCAAACAGTCCTGTATCTACATAACTTACCAAAGGGTTTTGGGAAGTTGAAGCACTCGGTGTTCCTCCTTCAAAACTCCATTTCCACGACACTGGATTTCCAGATGAATTATCATAAAAGTTAATCGTGAAAACAGGCTCACCAACTGAGTCGTTTGAATAGAAGTCAATCCCAGGACCTGAAGATGGAAGGTAATCACCTTTGATTTCCGCTATATGTGTTCGATATCTGTTGCTTACAGTATGACAGCCGCTCATCCACACTTCCGGTGAAGAGGCATTATGCTTTCGCTGCATGCTGGAGTAGTCTCCCCATCTTTCGGGACTACCAATAAAGCTAATCGGAGAGTTTCCACCAACAATTTGTGATGATGCTGACCACTGCATTCCATTATCACAGTTCATCACCCGCATTTCAGGATAAATGGATGGACCGGTTCGCAAGGCACCTACCATAACGCTTTTATCACATTCATCCAATCCGAAAGACGCGATGCTTGGATATGCATAATCAAATCCTGTCTGGCCAAATGAAGTTGTTTCGTAAAAGGTTGGTTGATCAACAGGAATTCTGTAATAATTAACCCCACTATAACCTGAGTTTTGATAATTGGCAGCATGCACTGTATGGATCACTCCATTTAAGAAAAACGCACTCTGCACACGACAATCTCCTACGTCTACTAAGCCAAATGAACCCAATTGATTCGCATCTCCGGAAACGCTGTAGTTAACATTGATATCGTCTACCGTCATTTGAGCATTGCTGTTCATGTCGTCAGTTATTTCGTAGTAATAAAACCTACTTCCACCACCCGATCTGGAACTCACGAAAAACATTTCTGGACCATATGTCCCTTGCTGACCATAGGTAGCTGGAACTACTGTAAATGCCCTGGATCCATTTGCATCATAAATCCCGTCCCACAGCTGATAGTCAAGGCTTGAATTTCCATTATATCCATCGAATTTATCTACTTGATAAATCACTGTTTCGTTAAATCCACCACCACTATAAAAGAGATTCGTAGATATAAACAACTCATTTGCATTTACACCAATGCTTGGATAATCTGTCCAACTGTAGTCATTCAGCGGATTACCTGGTAGTTCATATACTTCCCACCCATCATTCTCAGGATCATTAGAAGTGGAGAAACAAACAAAAATCTTTGAATTTGTGTAATGAGCTCCGTGTAAAATCACATAAATGAAGCGATCTTCTTCGGCATCATAAATCAGTTTTGGATCAAACAAAGAAGAGCTTGTCGAGAAACTATTGAAAAAACTAGTGTGTGTTTGCACCCCGGTGCTTGTTCCTGTTTCGTTAAAATATGAGATATCCTCATTGTCAGCCGCTACGATTCTACCACCATTCGAAATGGCCATCGTATTATCTGGTGGTGTGTAGCTACTCATGGTAGTACCATTAATACCGGTACCTATTATTGGTGTAACTGCTCTTCCGCCTGGGTTATCCATTCCAATTCCTTTTTCTGCCACTGCCTTCACCGCCAATTGAGCTGATTTTGCAATGTCAATAGAATCGGGCTTTGTATGATAAATAGCCACTTTCTTCATAACTGTTTGCCACTCATCTTCCTCTTGCACTCCTTGTAAAGTGCCAATTTTTTGAGCAGATTTCAATTCGCTTTTGTGCGCGGTGGTGTTCTTTGCAACTTCTGGTAGTGATTGAGCAAAGGCCTGAGTTATACCCATTCCAAGGATGAGTCCTACTGCGGGAACAACATGTTTCATAATACTGACTGTTTTAGTTCGGTGTAAACTAGGCTACAAATATGTTTCTTTTGTAGAATATCAATTAGACGACAGACGTATGAAATTCAAATTAGTGTGGAGTGTTTTATCCCTAATCGCCATCTTTTCGACCACAACCCCTATTTCGGCCACGGAGGGAATGTGGATTCCATCCATGATAAAATCATTGGTTGGTGATGACATGCAGGCCATGGGCATGAAGATTAGTCCGGAAGACCTATATGCCATAAACCAGAGTAGTATTAAAGATGCCGTTGTTCATTTTGATCGAGGCTGTACCTCCGTTTTAGTAAGTGGCAAAGGGCTATTGCTAACCAATCATCACTGTGGATACAGCAGGATTCAAGCACACAGCACACTAGACCACAACTACCTAAAAGATGGTTTTTGGGCTACCCACCTAGAGGCAGAACTTGAAAACCCTGATATGGACGCTACCATTATTAAGGAAATTAGAGATGTCACAAAAGACATATTAGGCGACTTAGATGAAAATGCTTCGGAAGCAGATCGAGCAGCGAAGATCAAAGAAGCCAAAGAAAAGCTGGTGGCAGAAGTGACCGAAGGTACACACTTTCAAGCTTACATCCGCCCATTCTATAACGGTAATCAATACTTACT
>CALKOP010000069.1 GCA_938091155.1 uncultured Flavobacteriales bacterium
ATATATGTGCTATCAAAAAAGACTCGTTCTTCCTTATCCCTCAGCCCTTCTAGTCCAACGTCTTGAAACTCTCGAGTGGTTGGGTTGTTAGCAAAGGCGTTGACTATCTGCTGACCTTCCGGAATTCTACCAAATTTTGAAAGCTGCGCTGGATCATTCAAATCCCCACTGGCAGACTCGTTAGATGGAAAGCCGTTTTCAAAGCTCTTATATTCATCTTTTAATACATCCTCAGAAACATTACCAATGTTAAAATACAATGCACCATCCGTTTGGTGATCAGGGTGGCCAGGAAAACCTTCTTGATCCTTTTCGGAATAAGGGTTCATCATCCAAAATTGAATGAACTCGATATTAGCCGCATCAAAATCTGTTTGGTCAATTCGTCTCATTATTCCACCCCATCGCGATTCAGGATCTTCCAATTCACCCTCACTATTTAGACCTGCCGACACGTTTGGTATTGGATCTACATCATAGTTATATTGCCCTGGTTCTTCTGGATAAAAGGCCATGTCAAACATTTGTATTTGAAAAGTTTGTGGCGCGCTTGCCGAAGAGAATTGGCGATTTGGAAAAACCTCTCGTTCTGTAACCTGACGCATTAAGTTATTTCGAAGTAATTCGTCATCATTCTTGATGTGGTCTGGTGTGGTATTGTCTGCTCGATAGAAAAGTGGATCTACAACATACCAAGCAAAACGTGCTCGGTTCTTATTGAATGTAAGGTCATTTCTAGTGGCTTCAGGAAAATCAGAGGGCTGTCCTTGGGGCGTACTTGCAATAGACCAAAGTTGCAATGAACGAAGATCTATAGTGCTTTGACTACCCTCGAAATCATCGATATATGAATTACCCTCTTTTCCTACCGCCCTAGAATGACCTGGAATGAGTTTAGCTGCCTCTGCCTGTAAAGTAATATTTGATATCTCCTTCGTGTCAATTAGTGGAATCTTATCCACCATGGAAGTAAGAAACTTTGACTCTGTGGAAAATGCCCCATCTATACCGACAACCGTATTATTTATCGGCTCATCACCATAATTAACTTTTTGAGTCAAGGGCCTCTCACTCAAGTTCATAAAAGTTCCACCAAAATTTAGGTTATCAGATATTTTATAATCTAACCGAGAGGCGAACATAGCCCTCCTATTTATTGCGAATGCTGAATTACTCTCCAGCGAAACGTCAATTGGGGTTCCCGATTCTAGAAGACCCTCATTAATTATTTTAACCCTTCCTAAAGTATAGTCTACGGTGTAATCTTGATTTTCAACTAAGGTTTGCCCACCCGCTGTTACTCTTACGGAACCCTCGGGCACATTGAACGCATTTAGGGCAATTTCTGAACTATTGGACGACTGATATTTACCTTTAATCGAGAACCTATTAAGTGCCGGATAATTATATTGTGCATTAGCTTGGGTATTGGTATAAAGCGAGTCGAACGCGTAATTGGACGCAACTCTTTCATCCTTTATAATTTCCAACAATGTTTTGCGCAAGTTTGATCCAAATGGTTCGAGTACCGGAAAGAAGATTCGTCCATTACTGGGATTTACCGTGATCTGTGGACTTGACAAAAAGTCAAACATTCCATCGGGGACTTGAGCGTTGTTGTTATTGATACGATCTAAGCCAAGTACTTGCAAAAGTGGTCTATCATTTAAACCTTGGTATGGCTCCGGGATGTAGTTAATATCAATTCCTTTCTTTTTATCGAGATACCAAATACCTAACTCAAAACCAGTGGCACTTAGCTGATAAGCTCCCAATGAATATACGTTTTTCATCATCAAATCCCACATTGGGAATCGAGTATTTAGCTCTGAACTCTTTATCATTTTCAGGATAAGTGCGTCACTTCCTGTTCTGTCATTCGAAAATTCACCAACTCGATAGGTCTGCCCATTATAGGTGTACTCAAATGAGACAGCAAGTACTTGGTTCGGTTGCACCTCCTGTGTCAAAGAGATATATCCAAGTTGAGTGTTGTAGGTATAATCTCTTCCTTTTTCAAGCTTGCGCGCCAATTCAACTTTTTGATAATCAAATCGACTTTGCAGATTGAATTGCGCACCTTCCAATGTCTGAGTTGCTTGAGTGAAGGCTCGCACAGCACCATTCGAATAGACCTTTTGATAAACTCTGTTTTGGCCGTTGGCTGCAGGGCTGTTGGCAGTGCTAGATCCAGCAAATTCTTGATTAAAAATTCTACGTGATTCACCTAAATCCTGAAATGCTATTACGTTTCTGGTATTCTCAGTGCTAAAGTTGGTGTTGGTAACCCAAACCTCAACCCTAGTGATATTCACACTTGAATTAATAATGGGAGGGCTAGATAAAGCCTTCTCATAAATGTCTCTAAAGAAATGGCTTAAGAAGTAGTGGCGATAGTCTTCATACTCATCCGCATTAACTTCAAACTCAACTTCCTGTGCGCCTCCCTCAGTACTTACATTCTTTCGCTCACTTTTCTGCTGCGAGTATACCGAAGTGACATAAAGTCGACCAAACTTCAATTCAGACTTGACACCAAACAGTGCTTGACTACCTGTAATCAGGTTACTCTGTAGTGGTAATGAAACATTTCCCAGCTCAATTTTTTGAATAATTTCATCCTCGTAACCAGTGTATTCAAGTTTCATTTGATTTTCAAAATCAAACGTAGCTTGAGTATTGTAGTTGGTTTGAATTTTCAGTTTCTCACCAATGTTTCCAATTACATTGAGTTGTATATTCTGTCTAAAATCGAAGGTGGTCATTCGTCTCTGATTTACAGGTATTGCTGGGTTTTCAGTTTTAGAACTGTTTACTCCAAATGTTAATTCTACCGAGCCATTGGGTGTAATGGAAATCGTATTTCCGCCAAAAATCCTATCAAAACCCTCGTTCTCAACATTAATAGCTGGTCTAAAAGCACTCCCAGCTGACCCATCCTCAGACTCCTCATCTTCAGCTGCTTCTTTTTGAATTTGCTTCCAATAATCATTCATCGACTTTTTCTTCTCATAGTCGTTGTACTCATCAAAGGACATATAAGAAGGAGGACGGTAATTTAAACTACCCATCGACTGTTTGTAATTGTAATTACCCGATTCGGGATCATATTCAATTTCGGTCTTCACACTACTTGGCTTTTCGCCATGTATTTTACCCTCATCTTCATCTAACGGATCATATGTATCCTTAAATGGAAACAGCAGACTATCGCTTTGTCCAAAAAGCACCAAAGGCATCGAAAACGATGCCCAACAAATGAGAGATACAATATATCTTTTAGATATTTTCAAATAGAATCTATCACAGTTGTTTCAAACCTTGCTTGATTAGCTCTTCCACAGAACTTGGATTTGAAGATTTAATGATCTCATTAATTGCTTTTGCTGATTTTCCACGGTCGAAACCTAGGGCAGTGAGCGCAGATAACGCCTCCTGACGTAAACTATTGCCTCCAGATTCTATTATGTCGTCAGCTAATTCCGATTTAGCGATCTTTTCGCGCAATTCACCGACAACCTTCTGCGCCAACTTAGGGCCAACACCTTTTACAGTGGTTAGTGTTTTCACATCACCGTTCACTAAAATGGATTGCAATTCAATAGGCTTAAATGCGGATAATATCATATGTGCAATACCAGCACTAACACCGCTTATGGTAATTAAACTTCGAAACAGACTTCTTTCCAACGTAGTCGAAAATCCATATATCTGATGTTTACTCTCACCCGATCGCACATCCACACTTACATTGTATTGGGTTAATAGAGACCCCGTTTGCTTTTGATTAATGTCGCTGTAAGTGTTGAGACTTATTTGCACAATATAACCTAAGCCCATAACGTCTACCACTAACTGAGTAGGTGTTATTTCAGCAAACTTTCCGGAGATGTATTCGAACATTTAGGCTTTCTTATCTAGTTTGTGCGTCAACTACAGCAATGGTGATCATATTCACTATTTCTCTAACAGAACTGCCTAATTGAAGTATATGAACTGATTTGTCCATACCGAGTAGTATTGGACCTATTGTCTCTCCCAAGCCCATTTCCTGCATTAGCTTGTAGGCAATATTTCCAGCTTCAAGGTTCGGAAATATCAAAGCGTTTGTGTCTTGATTGACAAGTTTGGAAAAAGGGAACATTTCGCTCAACAATTCTTTATTTAGAGCAAAGTTCGCCTGGATCTCACCATCCACTATAAGGTCTGGGAATTTTTCATGCAACATTCGAACTGCATCCCTTACTTTGATTGTCTCAGTGGTTTCGCTACTACCAAAATTCGAATAACTTAACATCGCAATTCGAGGTTGTAATCTGAAGCGACTAACAGCTTCGGCAACCAATGCCGTAATCTCTACTAGTTGCTCAGCTGTTGGATTGTAAGTGACTGTTGTGTCTGCAAGAAACAACGGACCTGTTTTCGTTAGCAGAATATACATTCCAGCAATCGACTTAACCTTGGGATCCGTACCAATAACCTGAAGCGCAGGCTTTATCGTTGCGGGATAATTTCGTGTCAATCCTGAAATTAGCACATCAGCTTCACCACTCTCAACCATGGCAGCACCGAAATAATTTCGTTCGCGCATGATTTTACGCGCTTCCTGATATGTAAAACCTCTGCGCTTTCGCTTACTAAAAAAGACCTCAGCATAGCGGTTTCTTCGATTCTCTTCATCCGCATGACGACAATCAATAATTTCAATGTCATCTAATTCCAGACTAAATTCTTCAATCATACTAAGTATCCGCTCACGGTTACCCAATAGGATTGGTATAGCAACACCATCCTCACGGGTCACTTGGGCCGCCTTGAGGATTTTATAATGATCTGCTTCTGCAAAAACCACGCGCTTTGGATCCATTCTAGACCTTTGGGTTATGCTCTGAATCAACTTATTGTCTCTTCCTAACCTTCTATCAAGATCAACTTTATATTTATCCCAATCAAGGATTGAATTTTTTGCAATACCGCTATCCATAGCCGCCTTTGCAACAGCAGGTGCTACCGCGGTTATCAATCTAAAATCTAGTGGCTTCGGAATAATATATTCCTTACCAAAAGACATATTAGTTTCACCATAAGCCACCATCACTTCTAGCGGAACCTGCTCCTTTGCTAAATCAGCCAAGGCCTTTACCGCAGCGAGTTTCATGTTTTCATTTATTTCTGTAGCACGAACATCTAATGCTCCTCTAAAAATGAAAGGAAACCCTAAAACATTGTTTACCTGATTTGGGAAATCACTTCGTCCGGTAGCCATGATCACGTCTTTTCTTGCGCCTACAGCATCTGTATATGATATTTCAGGATTAGGGTTGGCACAGGCAAATACAATAGGGTTTTTATTCATGCTCTTCAGCATTTCCTTTGTAACAATATTCCCTATCGATAATCCTAGAAATACATCCGCGCCTATCATTGCTTCCTGCAGCGTTTTTTTATCGGTCTCTACTGCAAACTTTGCCTTTTGTTCATCCAGGCCTTCTCGATCTGTACTAATTACACCCTTGCTATCAACCAAAAGCACATTCTTGGGATTTACTCCAAGTGCGCAATAAAGAGTAATACAAGATATTGCAGCGGCTCCAGCGCCACTTACAACCACCCTTACTTTCGAAATCTCCTTTTCTGCAATCTGCAATGCATTCAAAAGCGCTGCACTGGTAATTATTGCCGTACCATGCTGGTCGTCATGCATAATAGGAATATTCAGTTCCGCCTTAAGCCTTCTTTCAATTTCGAATGCCTCAGGCGCTTTGATATCCTCCAAATTAATACCTCCAAACGTTGGTGAAATCGCTTTGACAGTATCAACGAACCTATCTATATCAGTAGCATCGATCTCTATATCAAACACATCAATATCTGCGAATATTTTAAACAACAAACCCTTGCCTTCCATGACAGGTTTTGAAGCAAGAGGACCAATATCACCAAGTCCCAGAACCGCAGTACCGTTTGAAATAACCGCTACTAGGTTTCCTTTCGCGGTATATTTATATACATCATCCGGTGTTTCAGCAATTTTCAAGCATGGCTCCGCAACACCTGGTGAATAAGCTAAGCTTAAATCTCTTTGCGATGAATATGGCTTCGTAGGAACTACCTCAATTTTACCAGGCTTACTTCCAGCGTGATAATCTAATGCATCCTGTTTTTTAATCTTTCTCATAAATTGGCCAAAGGGCCGTAAATGTAGGAATATTGATGGTGCATTTTGTCCGAGTTTGAGACGCTTTTATAGCTTTGAGCACAACGAGCTAATAATGAAGCGAATCGTAGTCTTTTCTGGGGCGGGAATGAGTGCGGAAAGTGGTATTAACACATTCCGTGACTCAGATGGACTATGGGAAAAATACAATATTGAGGATGTAGCGACTCCTGAGGCATGGAAAAAGAACCCGGAGCTTGTTCTCGATTTTTATAATCAACGCAGAATACAGGTTCTTAAAGCAGAACCTAATGCGGCTCATATAGCAATTGCAACACTCGAATCTAAATTTGATGTTGTCATTGTCACTCAGAACATCGATGATTTGCATGAAAGATCGGGCAGTAATAACGTTGTTCACTTGCACGGTGAAATTCTGAAAGCTAGAAGCGAATTTGATTTAAGCACTCTTTACGACTTAAAGGAACCAATAAGAATTAATGATTTAGCCCCGGATGGTGGACAGATGAGGCCGCATGTAGTTTGGTTCGGAGAACCAGTACCTGCCTATGAACTAGGGAAATCAATAATAGAATCGGCAGATATTCTAATTATTGTTGGCACAAGTTTAAATGTATATCCTGCCGCTGGATTGGTGTTTTGCACTAAGCCAGGGGCACAAAAATTTCTAGTTGACCCTGATGCAATAACTATGGGAAACATGTCTGACATAGCGTTGATTAATGAGACTGCAGGTATAGCTATACCTAAACTAGTAGAACAACTTTTAGGTGAGTAAGGATACTTTAGGAATTCAACGATCAAGAGGTTTAACAAAGCGTTAATGTGTGCCTATAGTTATCCTCAACTGATACCTTTGCTTTCTCAATTCGAATTTATGATCAAGACCACAATTATCTCTACTGTATTTTTCCTTTACACTTTATTTAGCTTTGGACAAAATGAAGGGCGTTCAATCCCAGACGTTACTGTCAAAAAACTTGACAACTCTTCTTTTCAAACGAGCGAGATCACAAATGATGGCAATCCAATCATTATTAGTTTCTGGGCCACTTGGTGCAGCCCATGTAAAAGAGAGTTAAATGCGATAGCAGAAGATTTCGAAGATTGGGTAGATGAGACCGGAGTAAAGTTGGTGGCAATTTCAATTGATGATGCTCGAAATATGCATAAAGTAAAGCCTTATGCAGACGGACAAGGATGGGAGTATGATGTATATATTGACGCTAACGCAGATTTCAAGCGAGCCATGAATGTGAATAATGTGCCTCATACATTCTTAATTGACGGAAATGGCCACATTGTTTGGCAACATAATTCTTATGCCCCTGGTGATGAAGATGAGCTGTATGAGCTGGTCGAAAAACTATCAAAAGGCGAATCGATTGACTAATCTCTTCTAACCTATTCTATGTTTGTCAAACAACCCTATTTATCAGCAATTGTCTTCATATTCTCCTCTAGCTTCTTATGGGCTCAAGAAGGCTCATTAGATGGATTGGAAATTCACGGAAATTTTGAAGTCTATGCTCAAACATATAATGAGGATAGCATTATTGGAGCCCCAAATGTTCCTGAAAAAAGTGGTGTAAACGCCTTTGGAAATTTTATTGCCACAAAAGGAGCATTTACTGCAGGTGTTCGCATTGAAGCTTATTTGCCTCCAGTTCAAGGTTTCAGCAATAATTATGGAACTCAGCCAGTAGGAGCTCCTTATCGATTTGCTCAATTTGCTAAGGGTAAATTTGACATTACTGTTGGAAACTTTTATGAACAATTTGGCAATGGGATGATCCTTCGGTCATACGAAGAGCGTGCCTTAGGATTAGACAACGCTTTTGATGGATTGCGAATTAAAGTAAAACCAATACCAGGATTATACATCAAGGGAATAGTTGGCAACCAACGCTTTTATTGGCAAAAAAGCACTGGCTATGTTCGTGCTATTGACGGTGAAATTGCAATCAATGAACTTATAGAAAGCCTTGCTGAAAGTAAATTACGGTTTACCCTTGGAGCAAGTTTTGTAAGTAAATATGAAGCCGCAGGTCTTAAAAACTTTGAGTACCCTGAAAATGTTGCAAGTTGGGCTGGTCGAGGACAGATTAACTATGGAGGGTTTTCGCTCTTAGGCGAATACGTCTATAAATTTAATGACCCAAACTCTGACAATCACTATATCTACCGTCCAGGAAAGGGAGTTTTGCTTTCTGCAACCTATTCTCAAAAAGGATTTGGAATCAATATTACTGCTAAATCAATCGACAACATGCACTTCAGGGCAAATCGCGATGCACAATTGAACGATTTATTTATAAACTATTTACCTGCCTTAACACGCCAGCATACATACAATCTAGCAACCACGCTATATCCTTATGCAACGCAACCTGCTGGCGAAATTGGGATACAAGTTGACATCATCTATAAAATAAAAAAGGGAAGTCTACTAGGTGGTAAATACGGAACAACAATACAAGGAAACGTAGCCATCATTAATAGTTTAGACACTCAGCAAATATCTTCACCAAGCGATCTAGATTCCGAAGACTATCTTCCTAGCGATCCTTCAAGAGAAGGCTATAAAGCTAATCTATGGACATTCGGTGATAAGATTTACTATCGAGATTATAACATTGAGGTCGATCGTAAGTTTTCAAAAAAAATCAAGCTAAAGACAAGCTATATATACTTTGTAGCTAACACCGACATAAGTCAAGGTACCGCACTAGGTAAAAACATTCACGCTCATATAGGTGTACTAGACGGACTATTTAAGGTTACTCGAAAACACAGTATTCGGACTGAAATACAACATATGTGGACTGAGCAAGATCAAGGAAATTGGGCATTTGCGATGATTGAATATGGCTATTCCCCACATTGGTTTGTCACCATTCTAAATCAATATAACTACGGCAATCCTACCAAAGCATTGAGAGTAAACTACCCAACGGCCCAATTAGCTTATATTAACGGGGCCAATAGAGTTAGTTTGGCATATGGTAGACAACGGGCTGGTATTTTCTGCGTTGGAGGTGTATGTCGTCCTGTTCCTGCCGCGAATGGCGTTACAGTATCCTTAACAAGTAGCTTTTAATTATGAGAAAATTTAGTCTTCCAATTCTATACTTGATTCTCCTTTTTATTTCATCCTGTGATATAGTGGATCTCCCATTGGAAAAACCTGTAATTATTCCCATTGACACGAATGACACGACTCCAAGAAACACAGACTCATTGGATGGTGTAGATGAAAATGGATATCCTTTGATTGACACAAACACAATCAACAACCTTACTCAAAAAATTTACATGGAAGAGTTTACCGGTCACTCTTGTACCGGATGTCCAACACAAACAGATCTACTTTTAGCAATGCAGGCAGACCATGAAGGCGAGATCATCGTTGCCACATTCCATGAGGGAGTTTTCGCCAAAGTTGAATTACCCGATTATCCAACAGATATGACTTCCGATTATGGCGGTCAATTGCACTCTTTAGTCGAGTCCAGTATTGACGCCTATCCTTCGGCATTAGTAAACCGAAAAACATTTACCGAGTTTGGAAACAAACAAGTATTTCAGGCCCACAATGAATGGCAAGGGCCAGCGCTATCTGAGGTTGACAAAATAAACCCAGCTGTCGCTATGGGGGTTGGAGCAATTTTAAATGATGCTATGACGTCTGTTAAAATTCGAGTGAGCACAAGGGCCGAAATCAACCTGACTGATGAATATAAACTCTTAGTGTTGTGTATTGAGGATTCTGTTATTGCTGAGCAGAAAGATGGCCGAAAGTCCGAAGCAGAGTACCCACGCAAGATTGTTGAAGAGTACACTCACAGACATACTGTTAGGGACCAGGTAAACACATCAAAAAATGTATATGGTGAAACGATTATTGATGCAGCCGGCTTAACAGCAGGTGAGTGGGTTGATTGGACAATCAATTACAGCATCCCCGATAATATTGTCGATGCAAAACACATTTATATCGTTGCTTCCTTGATTAACACAAGTACGGTCGAAGTGGTACAAGTAGAAGAAACACATGTACACCTGGCGAAGTAATCTTGTTTTTCTATTCGTGATAGCCATGTTTTCTGGTTTTGGACAGGAAGATGCGAAGGCCACCAAACGAGCAAAAAAAGGAGAGTTCAACGGTTTAATTAGAGGAGGTGTTGCTTCCAGTCAAATTTATGGCGACAATTTTGGAGGTTACAATAAGTTAGGTTTTACTGGTGGAATTGGAACTTATACTAAAATTTCAAATCGATTTACTTTTCAACTTGAAATCAACTATGCTACACGTGGCAGTAGGGAAAGGTCAACTAAAGCCAATCCCATTCCATTTCCATTAAGATTGGAACCTCATTACGTAGATGTCCCGCTTATGTTGAAAACGGACATCAGTATATTCGAAATTGAATTTGGCGTAACAAACGGATTCCTCCTTTTTCATCAAGAATGGGTCGGAAATAGCAAAACACCTTCTGATCAACATGTCTGGGATTTCAATCGATATGAACTCGCTGGCAATATGGGAATAAACACGTCCATTGCAGATAAATGGAGAATTAACGCTCGATTTCACTATTCAATAATTCCAGCTTCTGGCAGCCTTGGTACAAGCGGTATAGTTCTGTTTGGAGGTGCATATAACAATGCAATTACGCTGAGTCTTCATCGTTTGCTTGCCCTTTAGAATTAACAAGAAATCTAATGTTTCTTGTTAGGCCAACATACTTTGTTCTTTTGACAGCAGAACCCTCAAATAGTTTATCAAAACTTTGCTCCGTAAGTTGCGACCAATCCTTCCAATCATTTTTCAATAATTGATTTTTGGGTTCAAAATCAGGCTCTCTAGTTGGTTTACTGAACCTATTCCAAGGACATACATCCTGACAAATATCGCAACCGAACATCCAATCGTTGAATTTTCCACTAAACTGATCAGGGAGAACTGCGTCTTTTAATTCTATCGTTAAATATGAAATGCACTTACTTGCATCTAGCTTGTATGGTTCTTCAATTGCATCGGTTGGACATGCATCTATGCATTTGGTGCAAGTTCCACAATGATCCAAAGTCGGCTCGTCAGGAAACAATCCTAAATCCAAAACAAGCACTGCAAGAAAGTAAAACGATCCTTGACTCTTAGTTATTATGTTGGTGTGTTTTCCCATCCAACCAAGTCCACTTTTTCGAGCCCAAGCTTTTTCCAATATTGGGGCTGAATCCACAAATCCTCGGCCTTCAACTTCACCAAAACTTACATTCAACTGGGCAAGAAAAAGCTTCAATTTTTTTCTAATTACCTTGTGGTAGTCGCGACCATAGGCATACTTACTTATTTGTGGCGAGTCATTAGCTTGTGTGGCGTTTGGGAAGTAGTTAAGAGATAGGACAACGACACTTTTTGCACCCGGAACAAGTTTCCGTGGGTCAACTCTTTTATCGAAATGATTTGCGAGAAAGGACATTTCTCCATGTTTTTTCTCTGACAGCCATTTATCCAAAACCCTCGCTTCGCTTGTCAATTCGTCCGCCTTCGCTATTCTACAATCGGTGAAACCCAATTCAAAAGCATGCTTTTTGACAATTGCCGACCTAGTTTGGGAAAGAAGGTCTGAAGAAGTCATATTAAAACAGCGATCCTTGAGGGCCGTGGGTGTATTCTCGTCCCAAATGTTTATAGGCTTGTTCCGTTGCCATTCTCCCTCTTGGTGTTCGATGGATGAATCCTTCTTGGATCAAATACGGCTCGTATACCTCCTCTATGGTTCCTGCCGGCTCGCCTACAGCCGTTGCGACCGTTGTGAGGCCAACAGGACCACCACTAAATTTATCGATGATCGTTGATAGGATCTTATTATCCATTTCATCCAATCCATATGTATCAACATTCAGAGCTTCTAATCCAAATTCAGCTATTTGATGGTCAATTTTACCAGATCCTTTTATTTGCGCAAAATCACGGATTCTTCTCAGTAATGCATTAGCTATTCTTGGAGTACCTCGACTTCGTCTAGCAATTTCAATAGCAGCCGACTCTTCAATTTCTATATGCAAAATACCTGCAGAACGAGTGATAATTGTCGCCAGCAACTCTGCATTATAATAAGAGAGCCTCGAATTAATACCAAATCGCGCCCTTAATGGAGATGTCAACAATCCCGAGCGCGTTGTTGCACCTATTAGTGTAAACGGAGACAATTCAATTTTCACACTGCGAGCACTAGGTCCACTATCAATCAAAATATCGATGTTAAAATCTTCCATGGCGGAGTACAGAAACTCCTCCACTACAGGACTTAAACGATGTATTTCATCAATAAATAAGACATCTCGTTCATCAAGATTTGTCAATAAGCCAGCCAAGTCACCTGGCTTGTCCAGCACAGGTCCACTTGTTGATTTAATACCTACGCCTAACTCATTTGATATTATATGTGCAAGCGTTGTTTTCCCTAAACCCGGTGGACCATGAAGCAAAACGTGATCGAGAGACTCGCCCCTTTGAATTGCAGCCTGAACAAATATTTTTAAGTTCTCGATAACTGAGTCCTGACCCGCGAAATCATCGAACATGTCCGGCCTCAGCACTTTCTCAATATCCTTTTCGGACTGCGAAAGATTGTCGGATTCTGGGTCTAAGTAAGAATTCATGTAGTGTTAATAGTAGGAATGAAGTAAAACAAAAAACCCGCTATAAAAGCGGGCTTCTTACTATTCTTTTACAATCAATGGCCTCCACCATCTAATTCACCTTCCTCTAACGGAACTGTTTGCGGAACAAAATCCTCCGGTTTTCCAGGCTTACTATAATCATATGCCCAACGATGCACTGTAGGCAAAGGACCTGGCCAATTGCCGTGAATCGGATCAACTGGAGTTGTCCATTCAAGCGTATTTGATCCCCAAGGGTTCTGTGAAGAACGAGGCCCTTTAAATATTGAGTAGAGAAAGTTGAAAATAAATATGAACTGAGAAATCGCTCCAACTATTGCAAAGATTGAGACCATCTCATTGATAGATATTAGATCATCGAATATCGGGAACTCACTATTTGTATAGTACCTCCTAGGTACTCCAGCCAATCCAAGAAAGTGTTGAGGAAAGAACACGCCATAAGCACAAATAAATGTCATCCAAAAGTGAGCATATCCTAACTTCCTATTCATTGACTTACTATACATTTTAGGAAACCAGTGATAAACACCTGCAAACATGGCCATGACAGCAGACAGGCCCATTACAATATGGAAGTGAGCAACAACAAAATATGTATCGTGTAAATTGATATCTAATGCACTATCAGCTAATATGATTCCTGTAACACCTCCAGAGATAAAAGTAGAAACCATCGCAATTGAAAACAACATTGCCGGAGTAAAGCGAATATTCCCCTTCCATAAGGTTGTTATATAATTAAATGCTTTTACCGCTGATGGTATCGCAATGAGTAGGGTTGTAAACGTAAACACTGCACCTAAGAATGGATTCATTCCAGTAAGAAACATATGGTGCCCCCAAACAATAAAAGACAAAAATGCAATCGCCAAAATGGAACCAATCATAGCACGGTAACCAAAAATTGGCTTACGTGAATTAGTGGCTATTACCTCCGATGTAATTCCCAAAGCTGGCAACAATACAATGTAAACCTCTGGGTGGCCCAAGAACCAAAAAAGGTGTTCATATAGGATTGGGATACCACCCGCTCTTTCCATTACCTCACCGGCAATGTGTATATCTGAAAGGTAAAAAGCTGTACCAAAACTTCGATCAAAAATCAGCAATAATGCGGCTGCAAATAGAACCGGAAAAGACAGGACACCTAAAATCGCAGTGACAAAGAGAGCCCAAATACTTAGTGGAAGCCGCGTCATTGTCATACCCTTCGTTCTGAGATTAATAACCGTGACTACATAATTTAGACCTCCCAATAAGGATGATACAATGAATAATGACATTGAGACCAACCAAAGAGTCATTCCTAGGCCAGAACCGGGCATAGCTTGCGGCAGAGCACTCAGAGGCGGATAAACTGTCCAGCCACCGGAAGCAGGCCCCGTCTCAATAAATAAAGAAGCTATCATTATTACGCTAGAGGCGAGGAAAAACCAATAGGACAGCATATTCATAAAACCTGAGGCCATATCTCTCGCGCCTATCTGAAAAGGAATCAACAAATTAGCAAAAGTTCCGCTGAGACCTCCTGTAAGAAGGAAGAATACCATGATAGTTCCATGAATGGTCACTAAAGCCAAGTACATATTCGGATCAAGAATTCCGTCCGGAGCCCATTTATCCCCAAGGAAGAAATTTAAAATCCAAAATGACTCTCCCTGCCAACCCAATTGGAGGCGGAAAAGGCTTGACATTATCATTCCAATCACGGCCATAATCATTCCAGTAATCAAGAATTGCTTCGAGATCATTTTGTGATCCTGACTAAAAACGTACTTTGAAATAAAAGTCTCTTCGTGGTGATGATCGGTGTGTCCTGTTGCCATATCTATTAATATTCGATCATTGAAATTACATAGTCCTTTTCGCCAGCATTAGCTGTACCATTTTCCTCTGCAGGAGTAATTGACTCAGCAAATGTTTTTTGACCTTGCATCCATTTATTGAATTCTTCCTCTTCGACTACTTTTATATTCATCTGCATGTTGTAATGAGCTGCACCGCAAATCTTATTGCATAAGAGGATGTAATCAAAGTTTTCATTTTGTGTTTTTTCACGCATTTCAGCCGTTGTAATGGTTGGCTTAAAATGAAACTCTGTAACCATTCCCGGAACACAATTCATTTGAGCTCTGAAGTGCGGCATATATGCACTATGAATTACGTCTCGACTCCTAAATTTAAAAGCTACTTCCTTACCCCGAGGGATGACAAATTCACTTTTAACCAATATGTCATCATTCCCCAACATACGATTTGCCGCATCAAGATCAGTGAAAGACCGCACTTTAGCCAAAATCCTATCCCACTTCTCGATTTTCTCTATCATTTCAACCTCTTTCACTCCACCTTCTGGAGCCGCATCGAGTTCAGATTGGAATTCCGCCTTTTCGGTTTCTAATTCCAATATTCTACTTTCTAATGATTGATCAGTAATTACTCCTAAGGGATTTGTACCCGATATCATCATATAATTTGAAGCTCCTAATGTTGAATCAGAACCGGCATACCGAGCTGTCCAGTCAAATTGTTTTGGATAAAGCTCAATCACAACGGCATCATTCGGTGTTTCATCCATTGTGATATCAATCCATTCTGAAAGACCCCAAATCACAATTACAGCAAGAAATATGGCAGGAACCGTAGTCCACAAAAGCTCTAATCTATTGCTGTGCGTGAAGTAATATGCTTTTCTGTCTTTGTTGAATACATATTTGAAAGCGAAATAAAAGAGAAAAACATGGGTTATAGCAAATACCACGGTTATGATGGCAAAGTTGAAATCTAAAAGATTATCCAAATGCACACCATGTTCAGAAGCTGACTCAGGAAGAAGCTTGTCTCCATATTTCGCAACTAGCCAAGCAAAGAAGCTAAAATAAGCTGCTAGAAAAACTAGCATCATTTTCGCTTGGTACTTGTTTTCAGCATCCGAAGGGAGTTCACTTGTTCCACCCTTGAGTTTTGCAGATGCTTCGAATACGCGCATCAACTGAGCAGCAGCTAACACTGCTAGGGCTAAAGATAGTATGATTAAAAAAATAGTCATCGTTGCTTATGCTTCTTGATTCAATTAGTTGATATGGTGATTTAGACTCTCCTGCAAATAAGGGTGGTTTCTAACAAGTAATGGTCGTTTGGCTATAGCTCCAAGGACTATGAACAAAAACATTCCTAAGAAGGCAAGAAAAGGACCAATTTCAATTAAACCGACAGTTCCATCGGGGCCCATTGCACCTGGTGAAACAATCATGAAGACATCTAACCAGTGTCCAAAAAATATGATACAGCCAACAAACATCATAAAGCTTGCATTTCTTTTGGCATCCTTTGACATAAGTAACAGCATTGGTAATATAAAGTTCACTGCCATTGTTCCCCAAAAAATCCATGTATAGTCATCAATTCTTGCTTTGAAATAAGTAATCTCTTCAGGAATATTTGAGTACCAATACAATAAGAATTGACAGAAGAAAAGGTAAGTCCAAAGAAAACTCACTCCGAAAACCCACTTGCCCATATCATGCATATGGCTGTCGTTCACAAAGTCCATTAGGCCTTTACTCTTAAGGTAGATCGTCAATAGAGTAATCATCACCATACCACCAATCCACATTCCTGAGAATATATACCATCCGAAAATCGTGCTGTACCAGTGGGTATCAATACTCATTATCCAATCCCAGCTGAATGTTGTCGAAGTATATCCAAATATCACTAAGAATATAGCGGCAAGAGTTTGGTTTTTAATAAAAATTGCCTTCTCATTGTCAGTACTCATAGCATCTTCATCTAATGATCTCTTTCTAAAAACCCTTAAGAACATAATGTAAACGCCCAGATAAGCTATGGTTCTAATCCACCAAAATATTTGATTTAAGTATGGCTGTTTATGAGCTATAATTTGATCGTAATGTTCAGAGGCTGGATCATACAGTTCAGGATCCATCCAGTGAAAAATATGATGCAAGTGCATAGAACCTGCAGCAAAAACAATAATAAGTGTAACAGCTCCAATTGGCAAATAAGCTGCAATACCCTCCATTATTCTTTTAAACACAACAGCCCAACCCGCCTCTGCAGCAAATTGAACAGCTAAGAAAAAGAGAGCAGCAAGAGATACTCCAAAAAAGAAGAATCCACTTATATAAATACTGGTCCAAATCCGTTGACCTAAATGTGACTCGCCTTCATGATGTCCCATCATACTAAAGACAGCCCCAACTATGAGCAATAAAAGACCTAATCCCATAAGGATAAAAGTGTTCCTTTTTGCTTTTCCTTCAAAAATGTATTCCATGACTCGCGATCAGGTTTAGTTGTTCATTGAGATTTCTTCCGAAGTAGTTACTTCAGAGGTAGATTCTTCATCCACTGTGTCTTCAGCCACAGTTTCTTCAGCCGAGGCTTCATTACCTTGTAAGGTCTGTACGTACCTTATTACTTTCCATCTCTCTTCTGTATTAAGCTGTGAGGAATGCTGTCCCATTAGGTTTTTACCATAAGTAATGGTGTGAAACATTTTTCCTTCTGAAAGATTCTTCAGGGTTTGGCTGTCATAGGCGGGGGGCGGGGGGTGTCCTCCTACAGTTACGGTTGCGCCATCTCCTTTTCCTTCCTTACCATGACAATGCACACAAAACTTTGTATATACCACCTTTCCTTCAGCAATCATCCCTTCAGAATTTGCTAATGGATTTATCAGCACTCTTCCAGCCAATTCATAACCCTCATTAGTATTTGGAATTCCATATGGAAGATGGCCTTGTGCGATGCTTCCCTCAGCAGGAAGTCTAGCTTCCATACTATCTGCATAATTTGCATTTCCCGAATAGGGCTCCAAGGCTCGGGTTCGATACATGTCCGGCATATATTCGATCCCAGGAGACTGAGGATCAGTTGTACAACTAGCAAAAGCCAACGTGATTAAAACTGTGGCAATTGCAAGTAAATATGTTGTTTTAATTTCTTTCATTACTTCTCAAAGATTTCGACTGGTTTCGTTTCTTGAAGAATTATCTTTATGTCTTCCACCGACACGCCTTCATTCTCTGACCTATCAATTTCAATGGCAAAATGGTCATCCGTTGTTCTAGGATGCGGATTTCTCGCTTTAACACCTGGAAGTGTCCAATTTCTAATCAGGTATGTAATTGCCATACCATGCGCTGCACACAATACAGTAAACTCGAATGTAATTGGAATGAAAGCGGGAAGATTTTGATATAGATCAAAATTTGGCTTACCTCCTATATTCATTGGCCAATCTTGAATCATGAAATAAGACATGCCCAATAAGGCCAATGCCAAAGCCGTTAGGCCATATAAGAAAGCATTTATCGCCAGTCTTGTCCATTTGATTCCAAGTACATTCTCCAATCCGTGTATCGGAAATGGTGAATACACATCTTTAATTCTGACGTTTTTTGACAGTATGGTTTTCGCACCATCTACCATCACTTCATCGTCATCATACAGCGCATATATTGCTTTACTCATTGTGATGCTGCTTTTTATAATTGTCTCCTGATGATTTCAAAATACTCTTCAATTCGTTTAATGCTAACACTGGGAAAAAACGACTATACAGTAGGAATAACGTAAAGAAAATTCCAATGGTACCAAGGAATATCCCTATGTCTACAAACGTTGGATGAAACATTCCCCAGTTAGAAGGAATGTAATCTCTATGTAAAGATGTTACGATAATCACAAATCTTTCGAACCACATTCCAATATTCACAAATATGGATAGTATAAAAGATGCCATTAAACTTCTTCTCACTTTCTTGAACCAGAAAAGCTGAGGTGTTATAACATTACAAGTCATCATTGACCAATAAGCCCACCAGTAAGGACCAGTTGCTCTATTTAAGAATGCATAGGCCTCATATTCAACACCTGAATACCATGAAATAAACAGTTCGGATAAATAAGCCACACCCACTATAGATCCTGTAATTACAATTACAATATTCATGTACTCACCATGTTTGACAGTAATGTAGGATTCAAGACTCAGGGCCTTTCTTGCGATTAACAACAAAGTTTGAACCATTGCAAATCCAGAGAAAATGGCACCTGCCACAAAATAAGGTGGGAAAATAGTTGTATGCCAACCCGGTATAACCGAAGTTGCAAAATCCATTGATACAATAGAGTGTACTGAAAACACCAACGGTGTCGCAAGACCAGCAAGTACTAATGAAACTTCTTCAAAGCGAATCCAAGCCTTTGCATTTCCGGTCCATCCAAAACTCAAAACACTGTAAGCCATTTTCGAAACTGGCTTAATAGCTCTATCTCTTATGGTGGCAAAATCCGGAATCAAACCGATATACCAAAAAACCAATGAAACTGAGAAATATGTTGAAATTGCAAAAACATCCCATAATAATGGTGAGTTGAAATTCACCCAAAGTGAACCAAACGTGTTTGGCAAAGGGAAAACCCAATACGCCATCCAGATACGCCCCATGTGAATACCCGGAAACAATGCCGCCATCATCACAGCGAAAATGGTCATCGCCTCTGCAGATCGGTTAATCGCCATTCTCCATTTCTGTCTAAACAACAGCAATACGGCTGATATTAAAGTACCGGCATGACCGATACCAACCCACCAAACAAAGTTTGTAATATCCCAAGCCCAGTCTACCGTGGTATTAAGACCCCAAGTACCAATTCCTCTTCCAATAGTATAGAGTATACAGCCTACTCCCCAAAGCGCAACAATTACCGCTATCGAGAAAACTATGTACCAATACTTATTTGCTTTTCCTTCTACAGGAGCACAAACATCCTCTGTAATTTGATGATAGGTCTTATCACCAAGGATGAGTGGTTCGCGTATGGCCGATTCTTTTTGCATCTGTCGTTTCTAAATCGTTAATCAGGCAGTTTGATCTGCAGTTTCTATCGAATTTCTAACTTTAGTCTGATACCAAACATTTGGCTTAACACCTACTTCTTCCAGAAGATGATATGCCCGATCATTTTTAGCATCAGATCTCACTTTAGATTTCTTGTCATTTATATCACCAAATATGATAGCATTTGTTGGACACGAAGCTGAACATGCAGTTTGTATGCTTCCGTCTTTAATGGGCTCTCCTGCCTTCTTTGCATTGAGCTTACCTGCCTGAACTCGTTGAACACAAAGGCTACACTTCTCCATAACACCTCTAGAGCGTACAACTACATCTGGATTCAACACCATTCTGGCTAAATCGTCAGATGCTGGATTCAGGTTTGTGAATTTTCTATCACCAACATAGTTGAACCAATTGAATCTTCTGACTTTATAAGGACAGTTGTTGGCACAATATCTTGTTCCAATACATCTGTTGTAAGTCATTTGATTATACCCCTCGTCACTATGCGTAGTAGCTGCCACTGGGCAAACCGTCTCACACGGAGCGTGATTACAATGCTGACACATAACAGGCATAAATCCAACCTCAGGATACTCTGAAGGAACTTCCATAGCAGCATAATCCTTATTCTGATCAATTCCACCATGTATTTCAGGATCTGCATCACTACTATAGTAGCGATCTATACGAATCCAACTCATAGTTCGCATTCGATTCACCTCATCTTTTCCAACAACAGGAACATTGTTCTCAGAATGACATGCTGTAACGCAGGACCCACAACCGATACAAGTATTCAAATCAATGGATAGACCCCATCTATGACCTAAATCAATTGCATGATCATTCCATAAATCTAGCTTATCGAGCGCTTGCTGCTTACCATAAGCATCCGCAACTGTTATTTCAGGATTCCAATGATCTTTCCCATTAGATTCAAATTCTCCAAAAGTCGTTTCATTGAGAATCTTCCGACCCATCATCGTATGAGATGTCTGAGTCGATGCTATATTGTAGCGCATCTCAAGTTTATCAAAGGTACAAGGAGCCGAATATTGAATATAGCCCCCAGATACAGGTAAAACCGCAAACGCATTCTTTCCAATAATTCTTTCAACGCCTTCTTCGGTCACTTTAGCTTTACCATAACCCAATGCAACTCCAACGGTACCTCTCTTCTGACCTGGCATTGCTACAACAGGAAGTTCCATTGCGCCTTCGCCTACGTTCACGCGAATCATTCCTGAGCGCTGTTGCTCACCCATCATGGTATTTAAACCTGCCTCGGTCATATCCACTGGATTCATTGTAGCATAATGATCCCAAACTACCTTAGTAACTGGATCTGGCAATTCCTGCAACCAAGGGTTATCCGCATCATTACCAATTCCAATAGCCGCTTTGAGATAAAAATCCACTTCCATCCCATCTCCGCCTGATTTGATAGTAGATGCAGCTTCTGTTAAGGAAACTACAGCTGGCATTTCAGCCATAGCTTCAGAATCAGACTCAATAGCAACCTGTTCAGAAGCTAAATCCGATGATGGCATTGGTGTTACGATTACACCCACTCCATCGTGAATATACTTGTTCCATCTACTTGTAAAAACCATGTTCGGATCCTCTTCAATTGAAGAGGAAGAGTTCCAAGCTTTATTCAAATAATTATAATAATTTGCGTCACTACCCATCCATGTCAAGAATGAATCCTGCCATTGTCGAGTATTATATATCTTATTGATTACAGGCTGCGTAAAAGTTATCTCATTACCCGCTGCGTTTGCATCATTCCAATTTTCCAAGAAATGACCTGTTGCGCATATATAATTACAAACTGCTGTGGTTGAATTTGCTTTCTCCGCTAAAGCAATTTTCGTCTTCACTTTTGCAGCAGCTGCTTCGAAACCCATCGACATTGGTAATGAATAAACAGGATCTGCATCAACTATTAAAAGAGCTGATACTTGACCATTATTCATGTTCTCAATTAGGTTCGCAACTGAAAGCTCACTTCCCTTACGCAAATATGTTGGAACAGCAATATCAATAGTATTACCATAGCTACCCAACATTTGATTTGTGGCGTTCACAATTTGCTGAACATTTGGATCATTCGAACCACTAACAACTATTGATTTACCCTTGCTTTTCCATAGATCCTTTGCTGCCTGCGCAATCTTTGACACAACGGCATTATCATCATTTGAAATTGATGGTGATCCAATTGCACTGCCACCGGCCAGCTTAGCAACTTCATTATGTAGCATTAAAGCCGCAACACCCTGTTCTGATGGCTTGATAGCCCCTCTAACATCTGCATTAGAGCCAGTTGTAGATAATATTGTTTCAAATTGGTAGTGACGACTCATCCCCGATTCTGGATTCCGCATCTTACCATATCCTTTTGCAAATGCAATTGAATTAACCCCATTCACCAAGAAATCTGAGCCAAGACTTACTACTGTGTTTGCTTTTTCAAAATGATAGGTTGGCACGACAGCCTTTCCGAATGTTCTTTTGTTCGCTTCGATCAATCCTGCAGATGAGACTGGATCAAAAGTTACGTGAGTTACACTAGCACCTTCTTCACCAGAAATCCAAGCATTCATTTCTTCAATGATCGCAATGGAAGATGGGCTTATAATAGTGCTTGACAAAATACTAATGTTCCCACCTGACAACTTGATCGCTTCAAATTGAGATCTGATCTCACTATCTATAGAGGCCCATGTTGATGCAGCACCATCCTTAAGTGGCCCTTGGAATCGTTTTGTGTTATATAAAGGAAGAATTGATGAATTTACACGGGCGCTAACTCCACCTTGTGTCACTTTAGAATTCTTATTTCCTTCAATGTGAATTGGTCTACCCTCTCGAGTTTTCACCAATATGCTCGCATAATCATAACCGTCAAAATATGTTGACGCATAATAGTTAGCAATCCCAGGCATCACCTCATTTGGCTTAACAACATAAGGAAGACTCTTTATCACAGGAGTCTCACAAGCTGCAAGTGTCGCCGCTGTAATTCCAAATCCCATGAATTTCAAAAAGTCTCTACGGCTAGTATTTGTGGAATCCAATTCCTTTTTACCCAAGAACTGTTCAATTGGAAGCTCTTCGGAAAATTCTTTTGCTGCAGATTTTACGAATGAAGGGTCTTTTTCAAGCTCCTCAGTTCCTCTCCAGTATAATTTATTGTTGCTCATAGTGCTAACTCGCTTCAATTAATAGTGACACTTCACACATTCAAGACCACCTATGTGCTCAACTTTGAATGTTTCAAGTCCTTCCTCTTTGTGTTTTTCAACTAAATCATTGTGGATTCTTTCATAATATCCATTATCATCCATTGTCACATCTGTCTCTCTATGACAATTGATACACCAACCCATTGTTAGTTCTGAGTATTGATAAACCTCATCCATCTCTTCAATTGGACCGTGACAAGTCTGACATTCTTGTTTACCAACAACAACATGCTGACTGTGATTGAAATAAACAAAGTCTTGTAGGTTATGAATACGAACCCATTCAATTGGCTTCTGTTCATACCCTTTAATGTATCGACCTTTATCGGCATCCCAACCAATAGCATCATAAATCTTTGCAATCTCCTTGGTCCCGGACACCTTACCTTCTTGAACGCCCATATGACAATTCATACAAATGTTTACTGAAGGTATTCCAGCAGCTTTTCCTTTCTCCACTGAATTGTGACAATAAACACAGTTGATGCCATTTTGACCAGCATGAATTTTATGTGAAAACCAAATAGGCTGAGTTGGCTGATAGGATTGATACACGCCAATACCATTTAACCAATCCCAACCAAGAATTGCAACGTATGCACTCAATAACACAATCACAATAACAGTAAGCGCTTGATTCTTTTTAAAGTATTGCCCAAGAGCTCCTAGGAAATCAACTTCTTCTATGTGATCTTGACCATCCTTCTGACGATTTAGATTTCTTAAGTTTTTCGAAACGCTCCAGAGTACTCTAAAGACTATGAACAGAATGACAACAATTACAATTAACCAAAGGGTAGGATCACTCGCTTCCTCTACACCCGCAGATTCACCTGTTGCAGCAGGAACTGCAGCTACTGGAGGCGCATACGAGTCTACATAATCTAAAACCGCTAAGACCTCTTCATCCGAGACAGCTATCGCAGTCATCACGCTTTTGTTGTAATCTTCGAAAAGCTTTTTGGCATAAGAATCACCGGACGACTTCATGTATCCTTGAGAATTCTTCACCCAAGCAATTATTGCCTCATCGCTACCAGTCCGCTCAGCCCAATTTTCTCGAGCACCTTGCAAAGCAGGCCCTATGACCTTCTTATCTGGCTTGTGACAAGATGAACAATTAGCCTTAAATATCGCCTCACCATCTAGCTGGGCGCGTACTGACGATGACATTAGGAGCATGGTAAAGGCTGCAATTGTAAAAAGCATTTTACCAATTAGGCTCACCCACGTATTTCGCATAGATTCTCTCAGTTTTCGTTGTAAAAAGGGTGGTCAGAAAGCGTTGGCAAATTTAGAAGAAAGCCCATATGAGTATTAACATTTCTTTAAAAATGGCGCTTAACACTCCAATTTAAAACTATTCTAAATAAAGAAGTTAAACTACTGTATATCTGCAATCTACATAGTAACTAGCAAATACTTAATTCATTAAAAAACTGAGTACGAGTAGATT
>CALKOP010000070.1 GCA_938091155.1 uncultured Flavobacteriales bacterium
GACGGATCCGCATACTTTGACGAGATGACTTTGGATTCTGGCTACATGGACATTACCATCGACAACGGATTGCCAACCAGCTTATCGGATATTGAGTTTGAGATTCGCAATCAATCTAATAATAGCCTAGTTGTTGACACCATTTTTGATTTTGTAGCTGCAGGCGGAAGCGAAACCAGATCTATCAATATTGCCGGCAAGTCTGTAGAGTCATTTCTAGAAGCAATTGTCACGAACTTCACCGTAGATGCTAGCGCAGGTCCCGTGTTGATAGACACCTCTGATGCAATTACCGTTACCGTAACAACAAGAGATTTGAAGGTGTACTCAGCTAAAGCTATTTTTCCTGCCCAAAACATTATAGAGGTGGGCGACACAAATCAACTCACCGGAGTTGGAAAAGCAAGGATTACCCGAGCCATTGCAAAATCGGGTTTTGTGAATGTAGAAGTAGAGAGCACCATAGAAGACACTTTGTATTTTGAATATTACATACCCGAAGGATTAAAAGATGGTAAATCGTTTACGGTTAAGGAATCAATACCACCTGCACCGCCAGGTGGCTCAACCAACAAATCCTTTAAATATGATGTGTCGGGATATGAGTTTGGAATGACAGGATACCCCGTTGCTAATTCTTACAATCTATTCTATTCAGATTTAATAGGTCGGATAGATTCTACGGGTCGAAAAGTCAATATAACTCTGAACGACAGTATTCGAATATTTGTGAGTCTTTCTGGGTTTATACCAGAGTATATGGAAGGATATGCCGGTGACACTACAATAAATATTGGCCCAGAAGTAGTTCCTCTCGAACTATTTGATAAAATAGATGGAGGCACACTTGAGTTTCATGAAGTAAACATGTCTTTGAGCGTCAAGAACGGGAATAATGTCCCATTCAATGTTGAGTTAAGTGGACTAAAGGCGAAAAGCACACGCACTGGAAGCACCGTAGACATTGACTTAGCAACACTGCCAAATCCTATCTCTGTTTTAGGCGCATCTTCACTTACCGATCCATGGGAAGAAACATGGAAAATTGATTCAAAGGACAATCTTAACGATGCCTTGAGCATTTTTCCCAATCAATTTGAAGCTTCGTTATCTATTGCTACCAATCCTGATCAAAACGCAAACGACCTTTCTCAATTTGGTGTTGATTCCAACAAATTAGTAGCTTATGCGGACATTGAAATCCCACTTGATTTTGTTGCGAACGGTTTGACACTGAAAGACACAGTCGAATTCAGTTCCAAAAACATTTCAAGACCAGATGGAATTGGATCTGGGACACTTTACCTCAGTGCTAAGAACAGCTTTCCGTTAAGCGCTGAAATAGAGTTAGCCTTTATCGATATAAATGGGGTTGTTTTGCAAACCCTGTCTTTTGACAAATCCATCGCCTCAGGAAGTTTAAACCAAGCAAAGGAATCTGTATTAGCCTGGAAATTTGATCGAGATACCTTTGATAAAATGCTCTCCTCCGATTTTGTAATCATGACTGCATCCGTCAGTAGCGAAACGGTAGATGAGGGCACCAAGATCTATTCAACCATGGGGTTCGATTTAAAGCTTAGTGCACGTTTCAACTATACCTTTTTAGCCGACTAACTATGAAGCGCATTGTGATTTTTTTCGGACTCCTTTTATCCGTTAACACCCTCAATGCCCAGAAGGAATGGCATTTGCATCAGTATCACTATTTTGCTGATAATTCATACAACGATGCAGGAATTTGGGCCAATGGTCATTATGAAATCCTCTCCAACAACATTACTAATGAAGTGATGAATCAGGCCATTTTCGATGGTAAAATCACACCCGGTGCAACGGCATATTTGGATGATCTTGATTCGGAAAACTATACACGATTGTCAGCTGGCGCAAAAGGATCCATGTGGTTTCGAAGTGCAGACAGCAAATCATGGCGTTGGCTTGTTGGTGTTGGGTTTAACGACATGGCTCAGTCGTCACTTAGGACAGGAATCGTTCAACTCTATTTACGCGGAAACGGCCCATATGAAGACCAAACATTGGCTCTTGGCCCGTCATTTTTAACCTACCATAGTTACCTGTATGCTGGATTTGGATTTGAGAAAAACACAAAAAAAACTTCTTGGGGAATTACAGCGCAACTGATAAAATCGAGCAGATATGCTAATGTGAGCATTGGCTATTCAGAACTATACACCGCTCCATACGGAACCTCGGTAGAGGCAGATCTGGCCTTTCAATATGACGCCACAAATACTAGTCAAAACAAACTGGGCGCATGGTATGGAACGGGATATGGAGTCAACGCTTTTTTTGTGCATCAGCCTAAACATAATTCACCTCTCATTAGTATCCAAGTAAAGGACGTAGGGCAGCTTTTTTACAAAGGTGTGAATCGATATAAAGTTGTTGACAGCTTCAATTTTCAAGGAGTTGAAGTCGATAATGTGCTCCAATTAGATGATAGCTTAATCAATGGTGGAAGTATTGATTCGCTCGAAGCATTGGTAGGTCTTAAAGAGTCACACCCATTTGCTCGAGTGACATTACCCACTAATATTCAAATCAACTATATATTACCTCTTGGTGAAAAATTCAGCCTGAGCCTACAACTGAGGCAATATATTCGATTTGGCAGCCCTGAGGTTTCCGCTGGCTTTGCCTATCGTGCAGCTAAATGGCTAACACTTGAGCCCACCATTCGGGTTGGCGGTTTTTCTCGTTTTGACTATGGACTGACAGCGGCAATCAACGCGAACAACCGTTTCCAACTTATCGTAAAAACCGAACAATTTGAGCGTTTATTGATGCCAAAAAATTCCTCTGGTCAGTACTTATTTGTTGGGGGGCAATTCAAATTTTAAATCCTTGAACGATATATTTGGCAGCCATGCGCAAATCATTAATAATTCTGATTGCTTGCTCCACCCTATTCATTGGTTGCAAATCGAATAAAACTGCTCCCGAGTCTACTAATTCAGAACATGCGACAAAGCAGCCTCACGGAGAAAAAGATGAACAAGAACCCCCGCTTTCTCCAGAGCCGCCAAGATCCTTGGAAAGTGGTATTTGGACACATGCCAATCCAAACGATTTACCAGATCTTGAAAAAGCTATAAATCCAAGTAAATGTGAAGTTTGGCAATGCAACTATAAGGCTCTTTGGATAGAACTTTCAAGAGTAGCCTCGAATGAATATGTACAAATTATGCTACCGACCAAAAATGGATTGCAGCTGTTTAACTTAGAAAATTCGGGTGTTATGGCTCCCGAGCTCGCAGCCAAGTTTCCGGAGATAAAATCATATAAGGGGTCGTCATCAGATCAGGGGACAAGTGCTCGAGTCGACACCAATGAAAAAGGACTTTTTGCAGAGTTCAAAAACGGAAATGATATAATATTACTCGCGCCCTATTTTCAGGGAAGCAAAACCATATATACTGCATATAATAAAGAAGATTTACCGAAAATTCCTCGAGATGAGAACTTTGAAAAATAACCCGCAATTTGCCCTTACATTATCTATAATACTAGGTTTTGCAAGCGTTTCAATGTCGCAAAAATGTTACCTAGACACACCTATTGTAACTCCGGGATTTACCTCTCATGGATTTAAAATACAGCCTAATCTAAAGTATCAACTATCAACATTAAGTGACGAGACTACAACTACTATTTCACTTCCATTACCCAATGGTGAATCGGTTGAATTAGAATCTAGCTATGCTCCTATTATGGAGTCAGAGTTATGTGCAAAGTATCCCGAAATCAGAAGTTATAAAGTGACTGCGGAAGGTTATTCAGGAAGGATCGGTTACTCCTATAAAGGGTTTCACGGAATCATATTTACACCTGAGGGCACTGTTTACTACGACCCAATTGACGCAGCCAATGACACCTATTATTGCTACAACCGCAAAGATTATATGCAGTTCTATAAAGGTAGCAAATCACATATGTGTCATACTGAGGCGGAACCAACGGAAACCGATTTGATTTCAATACCTCAAGTCAAGAGAGGAGGAGAAAGAAGCGGAGACAAACTCAGAACCTACAGTTTGGCATTGGCGTGTACCGGAGAGTTTGCACAATTTCACGGAGGAACAATTACCGGTGCTTTAAGCGCCTTTGTTGTCAGCATGAATAGAGTAAACGGTGTTTATGAACGAGAATTTTCGGTCACAATGGTGCTGATTAACAACACAGATGACCTAATCTTCTTAAATCCAAATTCGGATCCATACACTAACAGTAGCGGCAGTCAAATGCTTAATCAGAATCAATCCACAATCAACTCTGTTATTGGATCATCAAACTATGATATAGGACACGTATTTAGCACCGGTGGTGGTGGAATTGCATCTTTAGGTAGTGTATGCAGTTTCCAAAACAAAGCAAAAGGTGTAACTGGTTCTAATTCACCAACGGGTGATCCTTTCGACATTGATTATGTGGCACATGAGATGGGCCATCAATTTGGTGGAAGCCATACACAAAACAATAACTGTAACCGAGTATCAAGTGCCGCTTATGAACCCGGAAGTGCTTCAACCATAATGGGATATGCGGGAATATGCGCTCCTAATTTGCAGAATAATTCTGATGACTATTTCCATGCACATAGCCATGATCAAGTCATCAGCTTTACGCAAAACGGAAATGGCAACTCATGCGCCACGGTAACAAATACAGGGAACATTGCTCCGACAGTTACTGTTCCAAATGGCGGTTTTTTTATCCCAATCGAGACTCCATTTAGACTGGATGGTTCTGCCACTGATCCTGATGGAGACGATCTAAAGTATTGTTGGGAAGAAATGGACCTTGGTTCATCTGGTCATCCAGACAATCCATCTGGGAATGCGCCAATCTTTCGCTCTTTTGACCCAAGCGAAGATTCATACCGAGTTTGTCCGCGAATGGTTAATATCATTATCGGAAATACAGTATTGGGAGAAACATATCCAACGTATGATAGGGACCTAAGTTTTCGACTCACAGCACGAGACTACAACAGTGCTGGAGGTGGCGTAGGCTTTGAAGAAATAGAGTTTGAGGTAAGCGAAGATGCTGGCCCCTTTGTGGTTACTTCACCCGGTTTGGGTGAGAGCATAGAGGCTGGCAGTAGCTATGCAATTACTTGGGATGTTGCAGGCACAGATCAATCACCTGTTAACTGTCAAAACGTCCATATAGAATTGTGCAAATATCTAAGCAGCACGCAAAAACTTGACGTAATTGATACGTTGGTGTTCAATACTCCCAATGACGGTTCTGAAGTAATTTCTTTCTCGTTGAGTGATGTTGGGAGTGGTTATTACGTCAGGGTTAGAGCTGCGGACAATATTTTCTTCAACATCAATGGAAGTAAGTTTAGTGTTGTTGAACCAAGCCCGTTGGAAGAGGTTGATATTCTTTTAAACCTTCAGCCTGATTATGTAAATGGAATGCTTGCTCTCAGCTGGAACGATGATTTCACTAACGAAACGAATTGGTTCATTGAAAAATCGATTGGCAACAACCAAAGCTACCTTTCATTAGACACTCTAAACCCAAATACCGCATCCTATTTCGACTTTGATGTCGTTATGTACGGTCAAAAGTATTTCTATAGAGTATTTGCGGAGAACACTGTCAGCATAAGCGATATGAGCAACGAAGTTGTGTATGAAGGCTTGGGAATTGATGAAACAATTGCTTCATCTTTAACTATTTTTCCAAATCCAACTCGTGGTGAAATCATCATTTCTAGCGACAACAAGAGCATAGTTGCCGTACAGGTGTTTTCGCTTCAAGGTTCACTTCTTTTGAATGAATCAATTATATCGAAACGGGCTCAATTAGACATGACTAATCTTCAATCTGGGGTGTACCTCATGCGCATCGAACAAGCAGGTAGTTATTCAATGCACAGGTTAGAATTACTGAAATGAGTTAATGCGAAAGCGCAAGGAGAGGCCGGTATTCGTGCTGAGCCAATTTCTTTGATACACTCGGGTTAAATAGCCTAGTCAACCAACTTTCTTGTCGCGGAATAGTCACAATTAGGTCAATGTCATTCATATCTGCATACCTAGAAGTGGCCATTTCAATATTATCCCCTTTTACAGAATCAAATTCATGGTTGATTCCAGAAAGCACCTTGTCGATATCGAGTCCAACTGAAACCTACGTCTCACTCATTGGACTGTTAGGATCTTCTAAATTTACGATGGTAATCTTCGCCTTCTTAATAGTGCAAGTATCGGCGAGCATCTTAGCACTAGAATCCCGTAATGATGACTCCAAATCAGCCAGTAGCCGTCTTTTCGCTTTGAGCTAAAAATATCCCCGGTTTTATTATGTCCCTTAGATTCATTTCGAACTTACAATCCCTTAAATCGGCTAGGCCCTTTAACGATTTATACCAACATAAGTATGACAGAGACTCCAATAGATTTCGTCCAACGAACCAAATAAAGTGCCCCAGTGAAAACGATCAATGTCACGAACGTCAGCAGATGTTGGACAGGCAGAATATTCGGACTGAAGCAATATGATATCTCAACTATTGTAACAAGTGAAATTGACATTACCAACACATAGTACATAACATTGGCACTGGCTCTTTCAAGCGCATCCATTTCTTCAAAAAGGAGTGATCCAAAGAAGTAGTCTTTTATTCTATTTTGTAATTTCACATATTTGGCTCAAGTGAATTTAAGTCAAAGTCGAAATATAAATCCAGCTTTACAAACCACACTTTACATAGATTGAAGAATCTTTGCGATTAACTCATTTTTGATGTTAACTGCGATATCCCACTTAAAATGATTGCAATGCTGAACTTTAAAATTACAGAGGGAAAGGATTGTATACCTCTCGATAAACTCTTAAAATTACTTGGTCTGGTTGGAACTGGTGGTGAAGCTCACATCCGAATTACCGAGGGCGAAGTTGAAGTGAATGGTGCCGTTGAATTGCAAAAGCGAAAAAAGCTGCGCGTTGGAGACAGTATTGAACTGAATGGCCAAATAATCGTAATCGAGGCATGAACGGAACAACGAGAGAAAGTATTAGTGTTGGATTGCAGGTGCACATCGTCTTGAAAAAAGACCAACGAAGCGGTGTCGTTATCGAGGGTACAGTAAAAGACATACTTACCAAATCTCCTACACATCCACATGGCATTAAAGTCCGTTTAGAAGATGGGCAAGTGGGGCGTGTAAAAGAAATTTTAACTTAGTTCAATTAAAAAATTCATCTGTTTCAGCTGCGTTTTTGCAATGACTCTATTTTTATTCTCCGCTTGTGGCGAAAAATGTGAGGTATGTAAAGAATGTGAGTTTGACGACAGTAACTATCCACAAAATGCCATTGACTCAACCAATTGTGTAAACAAAGAATTGTGCGGCACATTGCTCACTAGAGTGAAAGCAGGTGAACTGATTACCTTCTACTGCGAAGATTGACCACTATTCCATTGTCACGTGAATCTTAATCAAGTTTCCATACCTTCCAAGGATGCAAAGCGGTCTATTGCTTTCTATGAAAAGCTAGGCGTACAAATTATCGTTCACACTCACGATGAATATGCCCGAATGGAATGTACAAAGGGCGAGAGCACCATGTCAATACACTACATGGAAACCGATTTTTCAATGGCACCATTGTTTATTTTGACCTGGAAAGTTTAGATATTGAATACCATCGGCTTTTAACATCCGGTCTCTCATTTACCCTACCACCACCTACCAATCCAAAATGGCTTTGGAGGGAGGCGCACCTAATTGACCCAAATGGAAATCAGGGAATAAACGTTTTTACAGCCATTGCAGCAGAAGTCATAATCATCATGATGAATAGTCTCAAGGCAGTCTTCTCCGCAGTTATAGCAGTTGGTTATTTGTTTGGTTTGGCTCATAAAAAAAGCGGGGCTCAAATGTGCCTCGCTTTTACTGTTCTTTTAATGACCCCCGTCAGTTCAATTTATGAATCGAATCAATGATGTATGGTTAATTTTTTCATTTGAGTTCCCGCATTTGTGGTTAATTGAATAATGTAAATACCACTGCTTAGTTCAACTGTTTCTATCAACTCCTTGTTTCCATTAAGACCACGATCAACAATTGTATTGCCTAGTAGATCAGCTATACGTAAATGAGTTAATTGATCCTCTGACTCAAGGGTTATCTGTTCGTTTGCGGGGTTTGGATACATTCCAAATACTTCGGATTTCACCTCATCAACCCCATTAGGTTCAACTAAATATGTCATTGTTGTTTCACAGCCTTTACCATCACCTACAGTTACAATGTATTCACCAGCTTCCAAACCACTCAAATCTTGACTAGTTGCAGTAAATCCATTTGGACCTGTCCATGCATATGTGTAGGTGCCATTTCCACCACTTGCGGTAATATCGATAGCTCCATCATTGCCTGATAAAACACCCTGAATCGAACCTACAATTCCTAAAACTTGCGGATCGGTAAGGATTACATCCATTTCATAGGTATCCGTATCGTTGTCCGTAATGGTCACCTTATATGTGCCAGCACAAAGCGCAGTCGCTGTTACACCGGTTTGATTATTTGCAGATGCTGGCCAAGCATAAGTGTATCCAGGATCTGCCCCTAATCCAAGAACAATCGCGCTTCCATTACAATCTCCATTGCAACTTGGGTTATTTAGCTGCTCTATTGTACCTAATAGATTGTCTATTTGAAACTCCGCGCTGATTATGTCTCCACCTTGAGCATCAGCATACGCTGTTAAAACAGGCCATTTCTCACCTGTAGCATACCATCTGTATATAAAGGATGTTGAGTCAATGTCTTGAATGAAGTTTAATGGCCCAGCAAATACAGGAAGATTCGCCCAAATAGAGTCGATTGTTCTTTCCTTAAAGTATTGTCGTAGCGTGTTGGGGTAACTTCCCCCTGATGTTTCTAAATCACCATAGGCATCCATGTCTGATGTAACAAGGTATCGTCTTTTAATCCTTGCCTGAGTGCAGTATTGCGAAGCGTTGATATCGGCACAATTTACGATTGTGTCAATGGTGGCCTGATCTGTAAACGCATCACCCAATGTAGATGGAAACTCAATCTGTGTGACATCATTTCCAATGTTCAATGCTAATGTCAAAGGCACACCAGTCAACCCCGAAACGTCTCCAGATAGTCCATCAAGAGCAAGTTCAGATGAGTTCTTTTTGAAAAACAAGGTGTCACTTTGTCTTTCAATTGCGATATCAGCTCCAGGAAACATGCTTGAACTGGCGGTGTTTGTCGGATCTTGGAATAAAAGTGTATTGTATCCGTTTACCAAAAACTCAAAGCTCCAAGATTGGCTTCCCGTTCCACCAACATTCATTGTAGTAGCTGGATTGTCATTTCCAAAAATCATACTGTCACCAGCCTGGCCTATGTCAGTTGATATTATTGTGATTTGCGAAAAGCCAAGTAAAGAGAGGCTAATAGCTAATAATGAGAGTAACGTTTGTTTCATGGTTTTGATATTAGCGCGAAAGTATGGCATATAGGATGTAAATGTGTGGTCATTGGTTTACTTTAAGTAACAATGAATCGTGAAGATTTAGACTAAAGACTCAGCACGGCCCTCAAACCATACATTTGCTAGTATGGAATCAGTAAGACAACAAAAGGTATCTCGCTTGCTGCAAAAGGAGATTGGCATTCTTTTTCAGCGGAGTTTGAGTCATTTAGCAGCAAGGAATATTATTACAGTTACTGTTGTCCGGATTGCCCCAGATTTAGGTTTTGCTAAAGTATACTTGAGCGTATTTCCTGAGAAGGAGCCAAAAACCATGATCGCTGGCCTCAACGAAAACATTGGAGAAGTTACCAGAACTCTCTATCCAATTATCAAAAACCAATTCAGAAAGATGCCTGAAATTCGTTTTTATCATGACGATTCTTTGGACTATGCTGATCGGATTAATCAAATATTACCCGGGTAATTAGGTGAATGTTTCGGCCTACATCGCCCGCAGGTATCTATTCTTTCGAAGGGGAAAGGTCGCCTCGCAACTTTTAAGCTTTTTCATTTCAAATCCGCTGAAAATTACCAGCGTGTTCAAAATGATAAACAGTCTGCGGACAAAGGATTCGAGAAACGTAATCAATATTATCTCTGGTATTGCAGCAGCTGGTGTTGCCATTGGCAGTCTAGCAATGATCGTTGTTCTCAGCGCATTTAACGGACTAGAGTCGCTAGTATCCACTCTGTATACTTCTGTAGATCCTGATGTCAGAATCTCACCAATAAAGGGCAAGGTATTCAACCTTGACTCAACTGACTTTGAAACCGTAGCTAAATGGGAAGAGCTAGAGGCTATTGCTCCGGTGCTAGAAGAGACCGTGTTTCTGCAGTACGAAGACCAACAAAACATAGTCACCCTTAGAGGCATTTCTGAGCAATACCTTCCATATCTTGGGATTGATTCTCATATATATGAGGGTGATCTGTCGTTTAATTATAGAGACATGCCTTCAGCCCTTTTGGGGTATGGCATTGCCGATAATTTAAATCTGTTTGTTGATGATGGCGCTGTCCCAATCAAAGTATTTGCTGCAAAGCGAGACGGCATGAAATCCATGAATCCTCAGAGCAAATTTGAAATGAAGCGAATAATCGCATCCGGGATTATTGCTCTTAATCCTGAGTTTGACTATTCATATTTCTATACTGACTTTGAGTTCGCTGAGGAACTGTTACAATACAATAGACAGGCCTCATATCTTGAAGTGACTTTAAAAGACGATGCTTCCCTCGATCAATTTAAAGAAAAGGCTCAGGCGCATTTTGGAGAAAATTTCGAGGTAAAATCTCGTATCGAGCTAAACGATCTCATCTTTAAAACTAATGCGACCGAAAAATGGGTCACCTTCTTCATACTTTGCTTCATCCTCATTGTAGCCACGTTCAATCTTATAGGCAGTATTACCATGTTGATTATTGAAAAAAAGAAAGACATTTCGCTACTACGCTCTATCGGCTTTTCCATCAATGATGTGAGGAGGTTGTTTTTATTCGAGGGGATATTCATCACCCTTTTAGGGATGACAATTGGGCTAGGTATTGGTGTATTAATAATTCTGCTGCAGGAGCATATTGGCTTCTTTCCCCTGCAGGGCGGAATCGTAGAATTTTATCCAGTAGAATTAGAATGGATGGATTTGTTGGCTGTAATTGCCGTTACCATAGGAATAGGTTCTGTAGCAAGCCTATTGCCTGTCAGTGTAATGCTTCGCGCGTCAAAGCTTCAGGTGGTTAGTTCAAATTGAGATGAGGCAATTCCGTCAAGTATGTCAAGCAACTCGTCCACTTTGTCATTTGTAACCAACTGCATCCTTGTCTCTTTAAAATGAGGAATGCCTTTAAAGTAATTGGCATAGTGCCTTCTCATTTCTACAATTCCCAATCTTTCGCCTTTCCATTCTAAGGATCGCACCAAGTGTTCTTTTGCTGCAGCTGCCCTATCTTCGATACTTGGAGGTGCTCGGTGCTCTCCTGTCTTCATGTAATGCTTGATCTCATTGAACACCCAAGGATTACCTATGGCGGCCCGCCCAATCATTACCCCATCAACCCCGTAACGATTCTTTTGTGCAATGGCTTTTTCAGGTGTATCAATATCTCCATTGCCAAAAACCGGGATATTCATTCTTGGGTTATTTTTTACGTCCCCAATAAGGCTCCAGTCTGCCTCACCTTTATACATCTGTGCGCGCGTACGCCCATGAATTGAAATGGCTTGTACGCCAATGTCTTGCAAACGCTCAGCTACCTCGACAATATACTTAGTCGACTTATCCCACCCAAGGCGCGTTTTTACGGTAACAGGTAAGCTTGTGCTGTCAATAATGGCCTTTGTCAAACGCATCATTTTAGGAATATCTTTCAATATGCCTGCCCCAGCATCTTTACAAACCACCTTCTTTACTGGGCACCCATAATTAATGTCCAATAAATCGGGGTTACTGCGCTCCACAATTTCAGCCGAATGACGCATGGAGTCCTCTTCCCCACCAAAAATTTGGATCCCAATTGGACGTTCATCATCATATATATCCAACTTCTGGGTGCTCTTGTAAGCATCACGTATCAATCCCTCAGAGCTGATGAACTCTGTATACATCATGTCTGCACCATGCTTTTTACACAAGGCACGAAAAGGAGGATCACTTACGTCTTCCATGGGCGCAAGTAACAAGGGAAACTCTCCCAACTCTATATTGGCAATCTTGACCATTTTTGCTGCTGCAAACTTACAATCAAAACACAACTCCTATGCGCGAGTTCTTACGCTATTCACATCCAATCATTCAATTGCTAATTCTCTTAATGTTCGGAGTATTCGCGATGATTTTACTGGTGGGAATCACAATGATTCCATTCTTAATCAAGGGCTACAGTATGGACGCGCTGGCCGCAGGACCATCTTTGTCGGAAACAGATGTGGATGCTATATTCTTTCTCAAAGTGCTTCAAATAGTACAAACATTAGGTCTATTCATTACCCCATATTTTGTGTATCGCTGCTTCCTGCAAGAGGATCACTACAAAACCACTCGACTTCCATACGTTGGGATATTGTCAGCCGTAATTTTCGGGTTTGCCATGTTCTCAGCCTTCCCTCTGATTAATTTTTTAGCCGAATGGAACTCAGAACTTGTCTTCCCGATTGAATCAATAAATACCTGGATACAACAAACTGAAAAAACTACAGAACATCTTATAAAACTCTTTTTGGGTACAAAATCCATTGGTGGTTTAGTCTTTAATTTATTCTTAATCGCCCTACTTCCTGCTTTAGGAGAAGAACTGCTTTTCAGGGGCACCTTCCAACCACTAATGCTGAAAACATTTAAAGGAAACTACCATTTAGCTATTTGGGTAACCGCTTTTTGGTTTTCATTCATGCACTTACAATTCTTAGGCTTTTTTCCAAGAATGCTTTTGGGCGCAGTGCTTGGGTACGCTGCTCATTGGTCAGGTTCGCTCATGCTTCCTATGATCGGACACTTCGTGAATAATGCTCTTGCAGTTTTAGTAGCGTTTTTCATTGGAATAGAGACCCTTGATTCAAACGCTGAAACTCTTGGTTCCACAACCGATCAAATTCAGTTGGTTATGCTTAGCATATTACTCCTTTGTGGTGGTATATACCTCGTTTATAGAGATTCATCATTTGACAAAATCCCTGAAATTAAGTCATAAAAAAGGCCCTGAAATTTCAGAGCCTCTCTCCTTTTATTAATTGTGAATTAGAACTTCTTCTTATTCACTTTTTCTCTTGTCGAATAGCTAATTTTTAGAGCTTGTACATCGCGCAGTTCTTGTTTCACTTCGGTTACAATTCCCATTTTGGTTTCCTCATCCACCTTTAAGGACACGATGATAGCACCATGGACGGCCTCTGGTCGATCCGCTCGCTTTTCAATTACATAGTCCTGAATATCAGCTACAGTCGCGAATGCATCGTCTAATTGAATTTTTGGTAGCGTACCATATAAAGCTGTGTTAGTTGGTTCACCGATGTAAACGTAGTCCACGAGTGAACGGTCTTCTAACTTTTCAATTTCAGTTGCTTCGGGCTGACTCAATTTTATCTTCAAGTCCACCTCTCTCATTACGGTTGTTACCATAAAAAAGAAAAGTAGCATGAAAACGATATCTGGCAGCGATGCAGTAGATACTGCAGGCGTATTCTTTTTACCATCTTTCTTAAACTTTGACATATTATGATCCTGTTTCTTTAGGTTCTGCCTCGGAAATTCGTTGAGGATACACTTTTCTTACCGCCTTAACTTTCGCTTTTGCAGGTTCAGAAACGTTTGGGTCTTCATTCTTGGCCATTTCTTCAATAATGGTGTACTTGGTTCCAAACTTTTCCATTGCAAGTTGATCCCTAAGCTCATTGTATGCAGCCTCTAGTTCGTTCTGTACTTGGATGTAAAGGTTGTAGGACGTTCCATTATCATTTTGAAGCGAGATTACCTGCTTCGAAACCTTCATGTTGCCTAACAAGTCGACCTCCACGTCCTTAAACTCTGGAAGATTCTCCTTGCGCTGTGGGTTCGAAATAAACTCTTTAGCCGCCTCGCGCAATTCTGCAATTTCCATCAACTGACCTTCAACCAACAATTGATCGTTAGAATTCGCCAGCACCACAAACACATTCCTATCCTTAATAGGGGGCGGTGGCTCTTGATTCTCAAGCAACGGTGGAGGCAGCTTTCGCGATAGTCCCCAACTGCTATCCATGGTAGTTGTAACTAAAAAGAATACCAAAAGAAGGAAGGCGATGTCTGCCATCGATCCTGCATTGATTTCTGTTAGTTCTCTTTTACTTCTAGCCATAGCTATTGTTATTTAATCATTCTGGAGATAGAGGCATATATAATGCTCAATACCGCCAATACAAGTAGAATATAGAAGGTAAACAATCCTGCCCCTACCATTCTAGAGGTAGACTCAGTTACGCTGCCGTATGATTCATATACCTCGCCAGAAGCTAGGGCATAACTGATAACGAAAACTACTACCATAGCTCCAATTCCAATTGCACTACCCGTCAACTTCTTTGGGTTGGCTATGGCCGTCATTACCGTACCTCCAAGCGCAGCAATTACTGTAATCGCTAGCAGGAAATAGGTAAAGCCAATAAATAAACCTTCGACTCCACAGTTGGCACACTCACCATCATCGGTTACCTCTATTGCCATAGTCATGATCATTAGAATTAATCCAATGGCCATGAACGCAAACATTAATATTTGATTTCCTTTTTGAAACATGCTGCTTCTTATTTTGTCATTTGATGCTTGATCATGATATCGATCAATGAAATTGAAGCATCTTCCATTTCATTTACAATGCTATCCACTTTGGCTACGATATAGTTGTAGAAAACCTGCAACACCATCGCTACTAAAAGACCGGATACGGTTGTGATAAGGGCAACACCAATACCACTCGCAACAATACCCGGAGAGATATTATTTGCAGCAGCAATCGCATCAAATGCTCCAATCATACCGATTACCGTTCCGAAGAAACCAAGCATTGGCGCAAGAGCAATAAATAATGAGATCCATGAGAGACCTTTTTCCATTAGACCCATTTGAACACTTCCATAAGAAACAACAGATTTCTCTACCATTTCAATTCCATGATCTGCTCTTTCCAAACCTTGAAAGAAAATGCTTGCCACTGGTCCCCTTGTGTTTCTGCAAACTTCCTTAGCCGCTTCAACGCCATCACTTTGTAGAGCAGATTCAACTTCTTCCAAGAGTTTACCTGTATTAGTAGATGCCATGTTTAAGTATAAGATACGCTCAATACTAAGCGCTAAACCTAGAATCAAACAAATCAATACAATCGCCATAAAGAAAGGTCCTCCATCAATAAACTTTTGCTTTATGGCTTGGTGCAAACCTGCTTCTTCAGCTGCGCCCGCCTCACCATCAGTACTTGCATCGGTAGCTTCTATTTTTAGCTCTTTCACCGGTTCTATTGCTGCGGCAGCTTCTTCTGCTTGACCGTTGCTATCTGCAACAGCTTCTGTTGTTTCTTCGGCACCAACTTCATCAGCTTCTTGTGCGAAGGACAAACCAAGGCCCATGAGCATCATGGCTAGGGTTAAAGTGTAGGATAAAAAAGTACGTTTCATAATCACGATTTTGTATTTGCTAATTTGCTTTTATTGAGGATAATCTGTTTTTCGGTTGCCAAACATAGCGATGTGCGCTGACATCTGCGTTTATCTAATTGCGAAATTTTACTTTTTGGTGTCATTTTGCTTTCCATAAACTAGGAATTGCCATTTTTATATGAGCTTGCGTTCTTTTATGCCCATGAATTGAACCGTACAGAGCGAAGAATGAAAAACTTGGCTCACATGCAGGTGAAGGGCAGAGTCGCGTAATCCTTACTCATGATTGCAGATGCTTTTGGCAAATCTGATACCGGCCAATTTCTGTTCAATTTATCCAGAAAGGAAATTGCTTCGATGGCGGGAACGACCCATGAAAGTGTAATAAGAATGCTGAATGAATTGGTAACAGCGAATCTTATCCGGCTCAGTGAAAAGGACATTTACCTATTGGGTGAAAAAAACTTAGGGAGTGTTGTACTTCATCTCAAGCCAGCTGACGCCATTTTCATCTTTGTGGCCCTTGCAAATTGTAACTAAAGATTTTACAACTTTGGTTTTCAACCTTTATCATTCGATATTCAATTCGAAAGGCCTAAGCTGAGTCATTATGAATCTGAAAATAAACTCATTCGAGCAATACAAAGAACAACATCAAAACAGCATCTCAGATCCTGCCACATTTTGGGATGGTATAGCACAGACTTTTAGTTGGCAAAAGCCATACGACACGGTTTGTGACTGGGATTTTCAAAAACCGGATGTAAAGTGGTTTTTAGGCGGAGTTGTAAATATTACTGAAAACGCCCTTGATCGTCACCTACCAAAACGAGCCAATCAACCGGCAATTATTTGGGAACCGAATGAGCCAAATTCAGAACATTCTACCCTCACTTATCAGGAGCTTCACGACCAAGTATGCCAATTTGCCAACGCGCTAAAAAGCAAAGGAATTGTAAAGGGAGATCGGATCATTCTCTATATGCCTATGCTGCCAGAACTGGCTATCGCTGTTTTAGCTTGTGCCAGAATTGGAGCCATTCACTCTGTTGTTTTTGCTGGGTTTAGCGCGAATGCTATGGCGGATCGGATAAACGATGCACAAGCAAAAATGGTTGTCACTTCGGATGGTCTGAATCGAGGCGCAAAACAAGTCGGGATTAAAGAGATTGTTGATGAGGCTTTGACAAAATGCACTTCCATTGAATCGGTCATCGTTTACCAATGCACGGAAACAGCGGTGGAAATGAAAGATGGACGTGATTATTGGTGGCACGATGCCATTAATGGTACGAACAAAATATGCCCTGCCGAACCCATGGATGCGGACGACATGCTCTTCATTTTATATACCTCTGGCTCAACTGGAAAGCCAAAGGGTGTAGTTCATACACATGGTGGTTATATGGTTTACACCGCCTATTCATTTCAGAATGTTTTCCAATATGAAGAAGGTGATGTTTATTGGTGCACAGCCGACATCGGTTGGATTACTGGCCATAGCTATATCGTTTACGGTCCGCTTTTATCGGGAGCGACTACCATGATGTTTGAGGGAATTCCAACTTTTCCAGATGCGGGTCGTTTTTGGCAAGTCTGCGAAAAGCACAAAGTGAACCAATTCTATACCGCTCCAACGGCCATTAGAGCGCTGATGGGTTACGGTGATGATCTTGTGTCCCAATATGATTTAAGTTCTCTGAAAGTCTTAGGGACAGTCGGAGAGCCTATCAATGAAGAAGCTTGGCATTGGTACCATAAATTGGTTGGGAAAGAAAAATGTCCTGTAGTTGATACGTGGTGGCAAACAGAAACGGGCGGTATTCTTATTTCAGGATTGGGTAATCACAGTCCTATGAAACCAACCTTTGCCGGCTATCCGCTGCCTGGCATTCAACCTGTTTTATTGGATCAAGAAGGAAAAGAAATCACGGAGGATAATGTAGAAGGCTATTTATGCATTAAGCACCCATGGCCATCCATACTCAGAACAACATACGGTGATCATGAGCGATGCAGGGTCACTTATTTTTCTCACTACAAAAACCATTATTTCACAGGTGATGGTGCCAGAAGGGATGAAAATGGTATGTACCGCATTATTGGTCGGGTAGATGATGTGATCAACGTGAGTGGCCATAGATTTGGAACAGCAGAGATTGAAAATGCCATTAATGCAAACAGCAGAGTGATTGAGTCCGCGGTGGTCGCCTATCCTCATGACGTCAAAGGCCAAGGAATCTATGCTTATGTGGTTTGTGATGGCGTTGTTGCTGATGAAGATGCTGCTCGGTTATCCATTATAGAAACCGTGAATACCGAAATCGGCAAAATCGCCAAGCCTGAAAAGATTCAGTTTGTAAGCGGATTGCCCAAAACCCGATCAGGTAAAATAATGCGTAGAATCCTAAGAAAGGTTGCCGAAGGTGAGCCCGATAAGTTGGGAGACACCAGCACGCTATTGGATCCAGGAGTGGTAAGTAAAATAATTGAAGGGGGCCTTTAATTAAAAGCCATTCATCTTTTCTAGAAGGAAGTATTTATAGATCTCGCCATTGTCCATAGCTACCGAAGTCGATTTTATCATCCATTGTTTTGCTTCAAGGTGTTTGATGGCATCCACAGTTGATTTGAATTCAGTTTCCTTTTGCAATTCTTTATCCCATAGCGCCTCTTTTCTGAGCTCCTTGGCGTCTTCTTCTGTTCCAAAATCAAATGTGATTTTAGCACGCTCATTTTTTACAAACACGCTCATTTCAGCGTAAACCATTCCAGAAGAAACCCCTTCTCCAGCAAATGCATCATCGGAAAAACCATCCTCTGTTTGAGCCAAGCCAGCATAGGATAAGATGGCAAGAAGTAATAGCAGCGTATGTTTCATGAGTTACATTTAGGAAATAAAAAACCCGCAACCTGGTTCAGGTTGCGGGTCCAATTTAAACGGGTTTTTCTTAGTTAATCTTAACCCCTGATAAGCGCGATGCATAATCAGAGTTAATACCTGCGTTTCCATACATCCCAAATGTATTGCCAGAATATCTAAACCTTACATTTTGACCCGCATTTAAAGGCACAGTCCATGTAAATATAATACTAGTTGGTACCCTGGCTGAAGTCACTCTAGCTCGAGTTCTTCTCGCTAAACCACTTCCTATATATAGGTAAGGAATCATAGTGGCTCCATTTCCAACTGAGGCTTGAATGGTCAAAGTGAATTCATAGAGACCCGTGGATGGTGCAGTAAAATACCCGATCCAGGGTTATAACAATGTGCATTGTCTAATTCCTCGGCATAGAAGTAAAACCACGCTCCGTAGCTTGCGAGGAACGAGCAATGGTCGAAATGCAACATCAGGTTGTACCTAATCCTTCGAAGCCATAAATGCCCGCTTCGACCTTTCCGCTTTCAGCGAAAGCTCAGCATGACATTTATTAATGGATTATTATCAAAAATACCGGCTATCGATGCCTTCTACCTGAATAGGTCATGGCGTCGCCCTTACCAAAGCTGTAGCTAAAGCCTAGGGTCATAAAGCGGCCACGTTGTGAGAAATTGTAGAGGTAAAAATCATCATTATCCACATAGCTCTCGCGAATGCGCGAGGCAAATACATCGCGCACACTGGCGTTGATCACACCCTTGCCGTCCCATAGTTTTTTGCGCAAGCCAAGATCCATAAATGCAAAACCTGAAACCACATTTTGCACGGTTTTGTAGCCAGATTGGTAATCTCCCGAAATCTCTGCCTCAAAGCCCTTAGGCAACTTGAACTTACCCGTTAGTCTAGATGACCACTGCCCACCTGTAAACGCAAAGTCCTGAGACTGAAATTGACCCTTGCGCTGGAAGTAACCAATGTTGACATCACCAATGAAGCTGATCTTTTTAGTGGGAGAATACTTCCCGTTGAGTTCAAATCCGGTTTTATGTCGCGTGCCCACGTTGATCGGTTTGGTGATGGTGACGTTGTTCTCAAAATACGAGACCCGTTCAATAACATCCATAGTGTACAAATGGTAGATGCTAGAATTGAGGCTCAACTTTGACAGGATAAATATTGCGGTGAGTTCATAGGAATCGCCAAACTCGGGCAACAGGTTCGGGTTACCCTGTCGGATGCTGAAGTTATTCCGAATATTGAAGAAGGGGTTTAAATCCCAAAGTCGTGGACGGAATATGCGCCTGGAATAACCGGCTTGAAAAGCGATCATCTTCGACACATTATAGGATGTGTGCACACTTGGGAAAAAGTTGGTGTAGATGCGTCTATTTTTCTGGTTGGTATTGGTAAGCACGGTCAAGAGGTTGGTGTGCTCCACTCTAGAACCAAGCTTTAGTCCCCACTTTTCTCCTTCATAAGACCCAGTTATGTACACCCCCAACACTTGCTGATCGAATTCAAAATTGTTGGTGAGCCCCGTATCTACCAACCACACGTCATTGATGTTGTCGGATACGGTGTAGTCGTTACCAACATCGTTCATGTCAAACTGTGAGCCTAGTTCTAGCGTAAGTTTTTCTGTAATTGGATTCACGTAATCTAGCTTACCCGTAAAATTTCTTTGATAAAAAACGGTCTGAGTTCTTTGATTTTCCTGGGTTTCGGCACTAACCAACGGGCTGATTAAAAATTCTGACTCCTGCTCTTTACCAAAAAAGCGACCCAAGGTGCTGAATTGCAACACGTGGTCTTTATGGTTTTTAAATTTCTTCTCATACTGCAAGTCATACTGGTACTTGGGGTTAACCGCACTCGTTGTCTCTTCTCGCAACCATTTAGAAGCTAAAACGCTGGCACCATCGAAGGTCGAAAACTCCGTTTCTGATGGTTGGTCCTCTAACTCTAAAGCCACATTTCCGCTAAGGGTAATGACGTTGTATTCATTGATGTGGAAATCGCTACCGAGAGTTAGGTTGAAGAAATATTCATTTCGGTATTCAGTGCCTTCGCTTCGCACTTCTTCGCCAGTCAGTTTATTGCGATTGATGCTTTTGGAGTAGCTGGGCAAGGAGCGATAACCACCGCCAAACTGAGTAAACAGGTTGAATTTTTCCGTTCTTCTATTCAAGCTCACTCCAACGCTATGATTGGCGGGATATCCCGTATTGACAGACGCGGATCCGTTAAAGCCTTTTTTCTCTTCCTTTTTTAATACCACATTGAGAATACCCGATGTTCCACCCGCTTCGTACTTGGCCGATGGATTGGTAATCACCTCTACGCTTTCTATCATGTCGGCAGTAATGGTTCCGAGCGCATTCGACCCTTCATCAGACAAAACAGAGGGCTTGCCATTGATTAGGATTTGCACTCCGCTATTTCCACGCAGGGTCACGTTTCCTTCTATGTCCACATTTACCGAAGGCACATTTTCCAATACTTCCATGGCCCCCATACCAGAAGAGCTTATGTCTTTACCCACGTTAAACACCCTCTTATCCAACTTGAATTCCATGACGGATCGCTCGGCTGTAATTTCCACTTCTTTTAAAGCATGGGCGTGTTGCAATATATCAACAATACCTAACGCTGCCCTGCCATTTTCGAATGAAAGATCGCGTACCTGTCGATTGTCGTAGCCCATAAAACTGATGTCGAGATACACATTGGATGAATCCGAGCTGACCCTGAAACGACCCATTTCGTCAGTAGTAGCACCCGTAATCATTTGATCGTTTGCCGCGCTTTTCACCATAACCGTAGCGTAAGGCACGGGAACGTTACTCTGCCTATCCATCAGTTTACCAGTCAAGGTAAAGCTCTGAGCTAATGTTGTCATACTTATGAAAAGTAAGAACAGACTAAAAAGTAGTATTCGGAGAATCAATTGCATCATTTAAGAGAATGCAAAAGAGCGATGTTTTTGTCTAATGGGTAATGAAATAACAAGACTTAGTAATATTACTTGAGCGGATCATGAGTTCTGTTGCCTTAACCAAACTTCATTGTAAAAGCGATTCGGTTCCGAGCGGTATCTACTTCCAGCACCTTGACCCTCACTTCTTGGTTCAACTTCACAATTTCTGTGGGGTCGCTCACAAAGCGTTCGGCCAATTGACTCACGTGCACCAATCCATCTTGTTTTACGCCCACGTCTACAAACGCTCCAAACTTGGTCATGTTCGTTACGATGCCGGGTAAAATCATTCCAGCCTTCAGGTCTTCTACTTTGCGCACATCTTTACTAAACTCAAAAAGCTTCGCCTTGCCGCGTGGATCACGACCGGGCTTCTGCAATTCTTTTGTCATGTCTTTCAGGGTAGGCAGGCCAATCGTATCGGTCGTGTACCTTTCCAGTTGTAGGGAATCTATCAATTCCTTGTTGCTCAACAAATCCGTTACTTGGCACTTTAGGTCTTTCGCCATTTTGCCTACTACATGGTAACTCTCAGGATGCACCGCGCTGTTGTCGAGTGGATTGGTGCCATCTGAAATACGCAAGAAACCTGCGCATTGCTCGTATGCCTTCGCTCCTAGCCCCGCTACCTTCAGCAAATCTTTTCGAGAATCAAAGGCTCCGTTTTTATTGCGATGTTCCACAATGGCTCCGCTCAGCTTTGGTCCTATTCCACTCACGTATTGCAATAAATGTTGGCTGCTGGTATTCAGGTTTACACCCACATTGTTCACTACACTTTCCACGGTAGCATCCAGCTTTTCTTTCAGCTTCTTTTGATCAACATCATGCTGGTATTGACCCACTCCAATGGCTTTGGCGTCAATCTTCACCAACTCGCTGAGAGGGTCCATCAACCTACGCCCGATGGAAACTGAACCTCTTACAGTCACATCATAATCTGGGAATTCGGCTCTAGCCAAAGCGGATGCGGAATAAATCGATGCTCCATTTTCATTAACTACATAAGCTTCCGTGCCTTTTGGCAAATGCACTTTTTGTATAAAGTATTCTGTTTCTCTGCCAGCGGTTCCATTACCTATGGCTATGGCATCAATTTTATAGGTCTGAACCAAGTTGCTGACTTTTGCTGCTGCCCGGCTAGTCTCATTCTGCGGTGGATGCGGGTAGATGGTCTCGTTGTGCAAAAGAGCACCTTGCTCATCCAAACAAACCAATTTACAGCCCGTTCTGAAACCTGGGTCTATCGCTAAAATTCGCTTGGCGCCTAGAGGCGGAGCTAACAGCAATTGTCTCAGATTTTCGGCAAAGACCTGAATGGCCTCCAAATCCGCTTTTTCCTTGGTTGTGTTCTTAAACTCGGTTTCAATAGACGGTTCTAGTAATCGTTTGTAAGCGTCTGCCACGGCCAACTTCACTTGCTCAGATGCAGGCTTGTAATGCGGGATGAAATAGCGCTCTAAACGTTGAACACCCTCTGCTCTAGGTGGAATCAATGACAGACGCAACACACCCTCGTCTTCGCCCCTTTTCATGGCCAGAAAGCGATGACCCCGACATTTTTTCAAGGGCTGATCAAAGTCAAAGTAGTCGCGAAACTTGGAATATGGGTCGTCTTTGCCTTTTACGACCTTAGACTTAATGCTCGCGGAATATGAAAAGCGTTTTCTTACAATATCTCGAGATGCCGCTCTTTCACTGATCCACTCTGCCATGATGTCTCTGGCGCCTGACAAAGCCATGTCTACATCCTTAACTTCTCCTTTTACAAATCTCCTGGCTAGATTCTGAGGATCAGAAACATCTTGCTTCATGAGTATGGCAGCCAAGGGCTCCAGACCCAGTTTCCGTGCTGCTTCTGCCTTGGTTTTTCGCTTCGGCTTATAGGGTAAATACAAATCTTCTAAAGCTGTCAATGATCGGCAGGCCAAGAGTTGCTTTTTCAAGTCTACCGTCAGAAGGCCTTGTTCTTTTATCGATCCGAGAATAAACTCTCGTCTTTTTTCAAGATCTACATGCGCTTTGTAGGCATCTTGAATGTCACCTAATTGCACCTCATCCAATCCGCCAGTGCGCTCTTTTCTGTAGCGAGAAATGAAGGGAATGGTAGCGCCCTCATCAAAAAGAATGAGTGCGTTTTTAACGTTTGATTCGCTCAGTTGCAACTGAGTAGCGATCGATTTTGCGAAGTTCATTGGAGGGTTGTTGAATAATGGAGGTTTAGACTTCTACCTCTAAATCGTAATAATGAACTTCATCTTCTACACGAATGTCCATTTTGCCTTTTATGCTTGCCAATTCACCTTCCCCTGAACCAGGCACAATCTCCAATGTTAGGCTCTGCCCTGTCGAATCAAACTTTCCATAGTGCTGCATGGCAAAGCTGCCTGGGATTCCTTCGAGGGTACCTTCAAAAATTTCCACCGCTACATAACCTCCCGCGTTTTTTGCACTGGTCAAAATGCTCATCATTTCGCCATTGCTAACTCCTTCCAATGAGCCATCAAATGATTTGTCAATGATCATTCGTCCAGCCTCTAAAGTGGTGGTGTGGTCGATGGCCAATGTTTCCGGGATGAGGTCTAAATGAAAGGTTCCAGTTACTTTGATTTTCACGGCTGTTGCTTTTTAGATTTGTTATTCTATTCAAAATGTAGGTTCGAGTATCGGCAATATTTCCAAGATTTGTAACATGAAATCCTGTCGAAATTTTTTAACCCTCGCTTTTCTTCTTGCTAGTTTTAGCCTCTCTGCACAGGACAGCGGCAAGCAGACTCTTTCAATTAAGACCAACATTTATTGCGATCACTGCAAGCAATGCGAAAGTTGTGGTCCACGGATTTACAATCAACTGATGGATGTGCAGGGAATCCGTAAAGTGAAAATTGATGCTGAAACAGCGACTATCGATGTTACGTATAGCCCCTCCAAAATTGAACCGAATGCAATCCGCGATGCTATCAATGCCGCAGGTTTTGATGCAGATGGTCAATTGGCTCCAGCTGAGTCATTAGCCAGGTTGGATGATTGTTGTAAGAAAAATTAAACTCTTCCTGTTTTTTCAATGAATTGATTTTTTTGAGCCCTATTAATCGTAATATTGCGATGTAATAATGGGGCTAACCAAAACAGAGCTATTCACCGAAGAGCAAAACGAGCTAGCGCAAGTAAACAAGGCACTTGCGCATCCTGCTCGTATAGCTATCATTCAACATATACTGAAATCGGAACAGTGTATTAATGGAGATCTAGTAGAGGAATTGGGTTTAGCCCAGCCCACTATCTCTCAACATTTAAAAGAGTTGAAGCAAGTAGGAATTATCAAAGGAAATATAGAGGGGACATCCATGAACTACTGCATTGATAAGGATAAATGGAGGTACATACGCTCCTTGCTTGTTGACTTATTTGACCAAGCCCAACTGTCTGATTCTAATGACTGCTGCTAATGAATACAACCAGAAGGAACCCTCGCAAGCCTATTTACCTTTTGAACTATGAACGCTAAAGAAAAAATCCACCCCAAACTTGCTAAATACTGCGCAGATGCAGTAAATAGCTTTAATGATATTTCTGACGAAAGGAAGATTATATTGAATGATCTGGCCAGCTACACGCTCAATTCTATAAAATCGCAGGAGGTAGTAAACCTAAATTTCATCTGCACGCATAATTCCAGAAGAAGCCATATGGCGCAATTATGGGCAGCGGCAGCGGCAGAATATTATGGAATTAAAAGTATACAGTCTTTTTCTGGTGGAACAGAAGCCACCGCATTCAACAAAAACGCTATTGATGCCATGGAACGTGCAGGTTTTCAAATAACAATGACCCATAAAGGCAATAACCCAATCTATGAGGCTATGTATTCCAAAAACTCGGAGACGCATAAAATGTGGTCGAAAAAATTTGACGACTCATTAAACCCATCCGAAAATTTCGCGGCCGTGATGGTCTGCTCTGATGCCGACGAAAACTGCCCTTTTATTCTTGGAGCAACTCGAATTTCGATGCCCTTCGATGATCCAAAAGAATTTGATGGTACTCCGATTGAATCCGCCAAGTACGATGAGCGGTGTTTTCAGATTGCCACCGAAATACTATACGTTATGAATCAAGTGAAAATGACCCCATGAAAGGAATAGGATTTTTTGAAAAATATTTGACCCTTTGGGTACTGCTTTGCATCGTTTTAGGCATCATACTCGGCAGTGTTGCCGGAGATGAAATTGCCGTGATCTCATCTTTAGAATATGCTCATGTAAACATTCCCGTAGCCGTCCTAATCTGGATGATGATCTACCCAATGATGGTTCAAATCGATTTTGCATCACTCAAAGATGTTGGTCAAAATCTAAAAGGATTAGGATTGACCGTAATTGTAAACTGGCTCATCAAACCCTTTACCATGGCCTTGTTCGCTTGGGTGTTTTTTGATCATTTATACTCCGCTTGGATTAGCCCAGAGCTTGCAGACGAATACATTGCAGGAGCTATTTTATTAGGAGCAGCGCCTTGCACGGCAATGGTTTTTGTTTGGTCTTATTTAAGTAATGGTGATCCCAATTATACTTTGGTTCAAGTCTCGGTTAATGACCTAATCCTATTGATTGCTTTTGTGCCGATCGTGCAACTTTTGCTCGGCATCACTGAATTTCAGATTCCCTATGATGTACTTGTAACCTCTGTTGTTGCTTTTGTTGTTATCCCACTCTTAGTCGGGCTTCTAACAAACCGATGGCTTTTGAAAGCAAAGGGAGAGGATTGGTTCAAAAATGTCTTTCTACCTCGACTGAAGCCATTTTCGGTGATAGCGCTGCTGTCTACACTGGTTTTGTTGTTTGCGTTTCAAGGAGAACAGATTTTGGCTAACCCCTTTTTCATCCTCTTAATCGCTGTGCCTCTCACTTTACAGACCTATTTCATTTTCTTCTTGGGCTGGTTTGGTGGCAAGTTTCTCAAACTAAACTATCGGGTTTGTGCTCCGGCTGCAATGATTGGCGCAAGTAACTTCTTTGAGCTAGCAGTGGCAGTTGCCATTGCGCTTTTTGGACTCAATTCAGGCGCTGCATTAGTCACAGTGGTTGGCGTATTAATCGAGGTTCCAATAATGCTATCGTTGGTGCGTTTGGCAAAACGGTGGAAGTATTAAGTAGTTCTCGTCAGCTTTAGTTCTCTCGAATCCTAATTTTTCTTAGAGAAATAATTGATGGAAAAAACTTGCAATCGGATCGGTCCAAGAGTGATTATAAGCTCGGCCCGAAACATATAAAATGAAGACAGCGTAGAATAAAATGAGAGTTATTCCATGGATCACTCTCAACTTGCGATTCAGTAAAAAAAGCAAGAAAGTGGCGATGGTGAGCAGGAGAAGCATCCCTCTTAGTTCTGCAATGTGGCTTATCGTCTGAGAATTCATTGTGATGTCACCATAAATCAAAGCATACATGAACAAGGGAAATCCAAGAGCAAAACAAACATCGAAAATATTACTCCCCAAGGCATTTGCGACCGCATCGTCATATTCACCGTCAAATGCATCACGAACGGAGATTATTGTATCCGGCACTGAGGTCGCAGCAGAGGCTAATATGACCGCGACAAAAAAGGGCGCTATTCCCATCCCAAGAGCCAGTTTCTCGCATGCGCTAACAAGGCCTGCGCAGGCGATGCCAATTGTTACCATGCTGAAAATTAATAATTTCCAACTATTGGTAAAGTTCGTGCCCTTTCGCAGAAAGACATCCTCAAGGTCTAGTTTCAACAAACTGAAGAAAATATTCTGATCTGAAGGTTTAGCAGTTTCATCAGTATTTCCCTCATCCTCTTTGGTGTTTTCCTCATTATCCTCTTGGTTCATAGAACTGAAAACAATAACTAAATAGGCGCCATAGCTGAGCATGAGAATCAGTCCGTGCCACCAACTTAAAGTATTCCCCGAGAGTAAGAAAATCAAAATAAGTTCAACGCCTATAAGACTCAAGCCATCCCTAAGAATCACTTTCCTAGAAAGCGTCACTCCATTTGTCAACCTTTTACCGATTACGGCTAAAATGACAACCGCCGGAATAATCATGGCATTAAAAATTGCGCTTCCAGCTGTTGTGCCAACACCAAAAGCGAATCCGTCCGTATTTTTCAATGCAACAAGCCCAATAAATGTTGTAAACAATTCAGGCATGGAACTACCTATTGCATTAATCGTTGCGCCTCTTACACCATCGCTTAAATTTCTTCCCAAATACTGGCTTGCAGCCTCGAATCCATCGCTGGCTCGCCAGATTACAAGCATAGAGCCGATGATAATTAAAATTGATGCAATCATATTTACTTGTGTATTTCTCAAAACTACTCTTTTCGATAAGAAAAAATTCGACTCAGAATTTTCAAATCCGTAATTTTACCAGAACATCAAATAATTTATTGAGCTCAAAAGTCCCAAGACTAGCATTTTAATCGAAAAACATAGAATATGGCCATCAACCTTTCAAAGATTAAATTTTCATCCTTAGATGAGGTTTCTGTTATTATAAGCCCGAAGCAAACAAACTCCGGTAATCAGAATGTTACATTCTACGATCTTTCGGGTAACAGAGTAACAAAAATACCAAGTGGGAAAAGAGATATAGCAATTCGCAATAAATGTTACTTGGGGCTAAAAGCATATAAAAATTCAGAACGCTGGGAGCCTGTCGATCCGAATGAGGTTGACAAGTACCTCAGTGATGCAGATTTCAAAGTAGCCCATTCGTTGTCTGAAGATAATAAACAGCCTCAGAAAAGAACCTCAGACGAGAAATTAGAAGATCAGATTCAAGCGAAAATAGAAGAGAACCGAAGCTTTAGAAAGTACGGAAAGCGGATTTTCCCAGCGCTTCTTATCCTTGGTATTATCCTAATTTCAGTAGATTGGACAGTAACAGGATGGATAATACTTATCGGTGATCTTCTTTATCTGGGTGCGCTTTGGCAATCTCCCACTAATTACGCCGACGTAAAGAATTCCATTTTAGAAGAACGTGAAGAGAGAAAGCAAAAGCAATTAGAGGCGAAAAAACAGAAAGAAGAATTCGAAGCGAATTTCGTTGTAAAAAAAGAAGATAAGTTCAATCAGACCATAAGCTATCAAACCTATTCAAGAGGTCATAATCACGGATCAATAACCATCAGTTCGCCAAAAGTTGATGACAAGACGCTTTGGTGGATGAGTGCTGCCATAAGCTTGGTGATTAAAGATAATAATGAAGCATTAAGTTTCAATATTGTAATTGATAGAATGGAGGATTGGGTCTTTTTAAGACAGGGCCAATTTCAAATTTTAATAGATGGCAATACAACCAATTTGGACGCAGTAGATATTGAGACAAAAGTGGGTTCTAGAGAAACAATTTCGGGAGACCATAAATCAAGCTTAAAAGAAAGAGTTCTGTACATGTTTAAGGAACAACTTTTAGAGAAAAT
>CALKOP010000071.1 GCA_938091155.1 uncultured Flavobacteriales bacterium
GAGCTTTATATCCAAGGCGAAAAAAAACATCAATAGGAACCTAGGAGAATACATTACCGTTCAACCAGGAGCGGGTAATAATTTAACACCATGGAAAATTTGGGATCTAAAAAATTGGATGAGACTTTTTGGAAAAATGGCATTGAGTCATCCAAAACTGAAAATAATCTTATTGGGCGATTCCTTTGACATGCAAATGACGGCTTACCTAAAAAGTGCAAATGATAACGTGATATCATTGATTAATCAAACAAAGCTAGAAGAATTGCCGCCTCTGCTATCGGAAGGCATTATACATATAGGAGGGGATAGTGGTTTACTGCATATTGCCGGAGCCGTTCAAACAAAAACAATAACAATTGTGGGCGGGTCAGACCCTAATATTTTTGGTTGGCATCAAATTGATTACAAAAAACACCGGCTTGTTCAAAACAAGCTGGAATGCCACCCTTGCTATAGGCACTATTTACCAAATCAAACGAGAACGTCAAATCCCTTAAATTGTCCCGACTTTAAATGCATTCGAAGTATTACTGCTGAGCAGGTATACAATGTTTTCGTTGAACTAATGCAAATAAAGGATTGATAAATAAAATCGCTCATACACTAGGCAGCAGATTTATTGTTGCCATTTTCAACCTTGTGTTACTTTTTATCACCACCCGAATTATGGGTGCTGAAATGAAAGGATTAATTAGTCTCTTCATCTTGAATTTAAGTTTAACATCAATCATTAGCGGTTTCATTGGTGGTCCTGCCATAGTTTATCTAGCTCCAAGGCAATCCATAGGCAAAATCTTTTCCGTGAACATTGTTTGGATACTAATCACCGTGTCTTTAACTTCTATTGTTTTACTCCAGTTGGGTATGATGACATCTATCGAACCCATTAGATTTTTCCGTTTGGCGTTTATGGAATGTCTTATTGCGACATTATCTATGGTTTTACTTGGTAGGGAGAAAATCACAACCCATAACATTATTCAAGTTGTTAAAGTGGCAACATCGGTCGTTTTGCTAGCGGTGTTTTTAAAAGTCAATGACGATGACTTCCTTTCATTTTTAAACGCATATGAAATCTCGTTACTTATTACCGCAGTCATGTCAATTATCTACTCATTCAAGTTTCTTAAGCCAAATGGAATATCATCTTGGGTCCAGACTCTTGCTAGCGGATTTCGACTTGGCTCGATTGTCCAAACAGGAAATCTCGCCCAACTTCTAAACTATCGAATAGGATACTACGTTCTTGAAATGGTGATTTCTCCAATAGAAATTGCTCTTATCCGAATTGGAATATTCAGTGCATCATTGCAGATAGCAGAAGCTCTTTGGCAATTTACTCGTAGCGTAAATACCGTTCAGTATGCGAGTATTTCAAATATTCAAAATAGAAGTCAAGCTCTTATACTGTCCTTAAAGTTAGTGCGCATGAACTATGCAGTAACAGCAATTGGAATTATATTTCTCTTATTAATACCATCCGACTTTTATGGATTTGCCTTCGGGAGCGAATTCTCTGAAATCAAAACACACTTCATGATTCTTTCCCCAGGAATTCTTGCATTAGCGTTTGGCGGGGGAGTCAATCATTATTTTGCAGGATTAGGAGAACACCGCTACAACACTACCTCAACAATCGTTGGTCTTTCTGTTTCAATTGCAATTATTATCCCTTTGACCAAAATATTAGGTACACATGGCGCAGCTTTAACGGCCTCTATTGTCTACTGTGTGCAAGCCATATGTCAGGTTTACTTTCTATATAAGCAGGATGGGATCCGACCATCTGCGTTCTACTTGACAAATCAAGACTGGAACTCAGTCAAGAGCCTATTGACAAGGCTTTGGAATCGAAAGTTAGAAGATATTTGAGACTAGGAACAGCCTTGCCAAATCATTACATTTGTTCCACTTTAAATACATTCGTATAACTAAACAGCAAGAAATGAAAAAGATTTTACTTTCTACAGCGTCCGTTGTTGTTGCAATAGCGGCATTCGCTCAGCAACCGACTAAGCTGACTAAGGAGCAAAACGAGTTCAAGGTTTCGGTACCGGTTCATATGACAGAACAACAGGTAGAGAAGTCAACAGGCACTCAAACTCCATTAAACTCACATGCAATTCAAAGAAGCGCAACTGAAGTTCAAATTGGTGAGTCATATTATGACCTACAAACTAATTCATCTATTCAAAGGAGAATTCTAAATCACGCAAACAGCACTATTAGTGCGACTTGGACGTTTAGTACTGACGCTGCATGGTCTAATAGAGGTACAGGTTATAATTACTTCAACGGATCAAGTTGGGGTTCTGCTCCTACTGCCGAGTTGGAAAGTGAGAGAACTGGATGGCCAAATCCACTTAGGACTGGATCTGGCAAGGAAATTATCATTTCGCATAGTACTGCTAGTAGCATATTTCACAGAGTTCAAAGAAACACCGTAGGTTCAGGAACTTGGACTCAAGGTAATTTATCAAGTCAAAGTGGTCAGGTTTGGGGTCGTTCTGCTACAGGTGGAACCAACAACAACACCATTCACATGGTAGGCATGACTTTGCCGGTTGCTAATGCTGGTTCCTTATATACAGATGGTATGGATGGTGCTTTCCTTTATACAAGATCAACGAATTCAGGAACTTCTTTTGACATTATTGACTATCAAATACTAGGAACAGGTATAGCCTATTTTGATGGGTTTGATGGTGACAGCTATTCAATAGACGCACAAGGAAGCGATGTTGCAATTGTTGTTGGAGGACTTGGTCGCGGAGTTCAATTATTTAAATCAACCAACAACGGTGTTTCATGGACGAAGTCAGATGTATTAACTTCAGATGTTTGGTTTCAAGAAGATGCGACTCTAGTTGACACAACCTTAGAAGACCGCCTGTTCACATCTGATGGCGCTGTAACTGTGCTTCTTGATGAAAATGGCATGGCACACGTTTGGTTTGGAACAATGTTCATAGCAAATGCTGATATTACTGATGGAACTATCACTTACTATCCTTATACCAACGGAATGGAATATTGGAATGAGGATTTCCCAGGCGATAATAGCCTAAGACTTTTTGGTATGTTGGATTTAAACGCCAATGGACAACTCGATTTAGACAACTCAGGTGGTCAATACCGCTTCTCTGGACTAGTTTCTCATCCACAAGCAGGAATTGATGATGACGGTTGTTTCTATCTTTCCTACACAAGCGTTAGGGAAGATCTAGTTGGAAGTAGCCAAAACTACCGTCACACTTATGTAACTAAGTCATGTGATAATGGTTGCTCTTGGTCTTTTCCAATCGATGTTACTGGCGGAAGTGTCAACGATTTTTACGAGTGTGTTCATCCATCTATAGCTAGACGAGTTGATGATGAAATTCACATTGTTTACATGCAAGACGTGGAGCCCGGTATGGCTGTGTCTGGAGATGAAGATCAGTCTGCTGTTAATAAAATCATTTATTTAAAGGAAGATGCAGATCGATTTGATACGGCAGCTTTTTGTCCAACTGAAATAGCTGGTGACTCTCTGTTATGTGCTGGTGGATCTTTAGAACTTCAAGCGTTAGGTTGTGGAACATATGCTTGGACCGGACCAAATTCATTCTCAAGCACTAATCAGGTTATTAATGTAACAGCTGTTGGAACTTACACATGCGCAATTACCACCACTTGTGGTGTTCAAACAGAAACGTTTGATGTTATTGCATACAATGGAACAGGCGGACCTACCGTAACCATTTCATCTACAACACTCGAATTGTGTGCGGCTGAGACAGCAACACTTACCGCTTCATCTAACATTGGTGGTGTTAGCTATGCATGGAGTAATGGAGGAACATCGGCTAGCACAACTGTAATCGGATCTGGAACATATACTGTTACAGTTCAAGATTGCAATAGTGGTTCAACTGTTGAGTCTGTTAATATTCTTGCGCCAGCCGCGCCAGAAGCAATCGTAAGTGGAGATTTAACATTATGTCCTAGTGATAATAATGTACTTACTGCATTACCTTGGGCAGGTGCTACCTACCTATGGAGTAATGGTCAGGCGTCAGCAGAGACAACAGTTACTGCAGCTGGAACATATACTGTCACTGTAACTAACTGTTCAGGAAACGCTACTGAATCTGTAGTTGTTACCATGGAAACGCTTCCTGTGGCTGTAATTAACAGCGATGGAACAACGGGTTGTGTGGGTGAGATACTTACCGTAACTGCTGATGGTGGTTCTGGTTACGTTTGGTCAAACGGTAGTGATGATCCTTCACTTTCTATAACTGAGGCAAGCGAATCTGGCACATATACAGTGACTGTTACAAACGATTGTGGAGATGAAGATACAGAAGAGATTACTCTTACAATTGTCCCTAATCCAGCAGCACCAGCTCTTTCAATTGTTGCAGGATCATACACATCCTCACAAACAGGAACTGGAACGCATACGTGGTATATTGAAAACACTCTTGTAACTGGTCAAACTGGAAACACATTACCTTCAAGTGCTGTGGCTGAGGGTAATTCTGTTTACTGCGTTTTTGTTGATGAAAACGGTTGTGAGTCGGATCCATCAAATGCTATTGTTAGTCTTGACGAGCTAACAAAATTAAATAATCAGATCAGCATTTATCCAAATCCAAACAATGGCCAATTCGAAGTTCGATTTGGAGATGTAAATGGATTAATGAATTTAGTCTTGACTAACAATCTTGGTCAGGTTGTTTATACAACACAAGTTGTAGCTCAAAAGGGAGCAGTTGCGAATTTTGAGATTGACAACCTTCAATCAGGTGTTTATCAACTTCGCTTGAATGGCAAAGCGGGACAAAGCATCCAGCAAGTTATCATTGAATAACAAACGAATGTTAAAGTGAAAAGGGCCGCAAATGCGGCCCTTTTTTTTTACAATAAATCAGTAATCAACTCAATACCTATAGGGCGTTCTGATACAAATCCCTCCCCGTATTTTGCATTAATATACCGCCCCATCTGCAATCCCCTGCCGGCTTGATTATCTAAAAACTCTTTAGAGGAAATTGCTGTTTCTGGTTCATTGTTTTTTGGATTATAAAACTGCGATGAATACGCCAATATGGATTCCATCCTTTTTTCCCAAAAATCAGTCACATCTACAATAATATCGGGCTTAACATAATAGTCCTGAATATAATGCAGCACCATTTTAGGTCTCCACCCTGTTTGGTCTATTCCCTCGAAATTGGTCTCTATTCTTCTAAGGCCGCTTAGAAAGCAAGCCACCTTTTGCAACTCTGCTCCACGGCCATGATCAGGGTGCCTATCTGAAATGGCGTTACATAACACTACATCTGGTTTGCAAGCTCTTATTATCTCAACAATCTTGACTTTGTTTTCTCTCGAAAGCTCAAAAAAACCATCCGCCATTTTAAGATTAACTCTAAAATCAGCATCTAAAAGTTTTCTTGCATTTTCAGATTCTACAAACCTCAATTTACCTGAACCTCTTGTACCAAGCTCGCCCATTGTTAAATCACAAAGGCCTATCCTTTTGCCCGAAGCTCGTAATTTCAAAAGCGTACCTCCAGCTCCTAATTCTATATCATCTGGATGCACTCCTAACGCTAACACATCAACCTTACCAATCTTCATTTCCATTATTTGTTAATACCAATTTGACATATTGAACTAAACATTATTCCATCTTTGAACCTAATCAAGAATTACTGATGTCGATTGGCGCAATATTAACCAAAGAGATAAAGACGGATGTCAGAAATCCATATACTCTGGCTGGTTCACTTCTATTTTTACTATCTAGCTTATTTGTTTGTTACATTACAATCAAGAGAATAAGTGCTCCTGCGACATGGACATCACTTTTTTGGATCATACTACTCTTTACTAGCTTCAATGCTGTAGCAAAGAGTTTTGTAAATGAGACAAGAGAAAGAATGCTTTATTTATACACAATAGTGAGTCCTATGGACTTTATTGTTTCCAAAATGCTCTATAACGCAATGGTGATGGTTACTCTTTCCATTGTTGCTGTGACTATTTTTTCCACATTGTTTGAAATCACGATTGAAGATCCCATAGCATTTTGGTTTGGAGTTATTCTTGGGGCAGCTGGTTTTGCGATCGTGCTTAGCTTATTAAGCACAATTGCATCCAAAGCAGGAAATAATTTAACATTGGTGGCCATATTAGGCCTACCCATACTCTTACCGATGATTCTGGTAACAACAGCTATTACCAAGAATGCTATTGACGGAATTGATTGGGCGGTACAATGGAAATATGCCTTCGTACTAGTGGGTTTGAATGTAGTTTGTTTCGCCCTTTCAGTCATCTTGTTTCCATACCTTTGGCGCGAATAAACAATAGGCCTTGAGAGTTCCAGTAATCTTAAAAATTTTAGCCGTCATTATGGTGTTATTCACCATAACAGCAGGGTTGCTGGTCGATGTACCTCGGTTGGAAATATTGAATGAAACAATTCGAAACCTTTTCTTTCATGTAACATCTTGGTTCGGGATGGTATTTCTTTTTCTTGCTTCTTTCGTTTATAGTATAAAGTACCTCAGTACAGGTAAGGAAAAGGATGACATACTAGCGAAGGTTTTTGTGCAAGTTGGGATGACATTTGGATATGCGGGTTTGGTTACTGGAATGTTATGGGCAAAGTTTACCTGGGGCGCTTTCTGGGTGCCTGACCCTAAACTTAATGGTGCGGCAATTGCCCTGCTTGCTTATTTAGCCTATTCGATTCTCAGAAATAGCCTCTCGGACCCAATTACAAGGGCTAAGGTGAGTGGTGTCTACAATATATTTGCCTTTGTTATGATGCTCATTTTTGTCTTTATCTTGCCTAGAATGACGAGTTCTTTGCATCCTGGGAATGGCGGTAATCCCGCGTTTAGCAGTTATGATCTAAACAATACAATGCGTATGGTATTTTATCCTGCCGTAATAGGTTGGGTACTTCTAGGCCTTTGGATTTCAGAAGTTAAATTTCGTCTTGAACTGTACAAAAAGTCACATGAATAATAATAAGACATTGCTAGGTTTGCTGAGTTTGATGTTGCTGCATTTGGGTGCTCAATCTCAAAATGCTCAGATGGCTGACATTATGCGAGAGAATGGGAAGATTTTCGTGGTTGTCGGTGTTATCGTTTTAATTTTTTCCATGTTATTTATATACCTCATCAGTATTGATGTAAAACTTCGGAAGTTGGAAAAAGAGCAAAAAGAAAAATGAAAAAAACCCACATTGCATTAATCGTAGTTATAGCGATACTTATTGGAGCTATGATTACAGCCATAAATGATTCTAGCTCGTACGCAGACTTTGCCGAAGCTTTTGATAATCCAGAAGCTGAGTTTCATGTCGTTGGTAAATTGAATCGAGACAAAGACATGACCTATGATCCTCAAAACAATCCAGATGAATTCATGTTTTACATGATGGATATGAACAATCGAGAGCAAAAGGTGGTCTTGCATAAAAGTAAGCCACAGGACTTTGAACGCTCCGAGCAAATTGTGCTTATTGGACAGGCAAAGGGAGACGCATTTCATGCCCATGAGATCTTAATGAAATGCCCATCCAAATACACGGAAGGTGAAGTAACTGCTGAAGCGTCAACCAATACATAGATGATATATCCCGGTGAAAATTTGGTCATTGGCCAAATAGGAAACATATTCACAGTTGTGGCCTTTGCAGGTAGCTTCCTAAGCATGGTAGCATATTTCATGGCTGAGAAGACTCAAGACGAAGGTTATTTACGTCTTGGCAGAATTGGTTTTTTAACCCACTCGCTCGCTGTAGTTGGCATGGTTTCCACACTCTTCTTTATGATTTTCAATCAATATTTCGAATACCATTACATATGGCAGCATAGTAATACCGAAATGCCCATGAAATACATCTTCTCGTGTTTTTGGGAAGGAATTGAAGGTAGTTTCATGATTTGGACCTTTTGGCATGTCATATTAGGATTGATCCTTTACCGATCTGTACGTGAATGGGAGGCTCCAGTTATGTCTGTAATTAGTGCCGTACAATTCTTCATGCTTAGCATGTTATTAGGAGTAGTGTTTTTTGACTATAAACTAGGCAGTAATCCATTTACTATGCTCCTTAGAGAGCATCCTGATTTCTCAGCCCTACCTATTTTCGAAAACCCTAACTATACAGATGCCATTGATGGAAGAGGCCTAAATCCATTACTTCAAAACTATTGGATGGTCATTCACCCACCATTTGTACTATTTGGATACGCAACCGCTATTATTCCTTTTGCTTATGCCATTGCGGGTTTGCTAAGAAAACAATTCATTGAATGGGTGAAACCAGCATTGTCTTGGACATTTTTCGGCATAGGCGTGCTTGGTATAGGTGTTTTGATGGGAGGCGCTTGGGCCTACGAGTCTTTAAGCTTTGGTGGTTTTTGGGCCTGGGACCCAGTGGAAAATGCATCTCTAGTTCCATGGCTTACGATGGTTGGCGCAGGACATTTAATGCTAATTCAACGAAAAAAAGGAGTATCCGTTTTTTCATTGTTCTTACTGACAACGATAACTTTTTGTTTAGTTCAGTACGCAAGTTTTCTAACCAAAAGTGGTGTACTGGGTGACACTAGCGTGCACTCATTTACCGATTTAGGTATGACTGGGCAACTAGTTGTAAGCCTTCTCTTTTTCTGTTTTCTCTCGATTTACTTGATCGCTGTAAATTTTAAGAAATTCCCAAGCCAAGAGAGTGAAGAATCTATTACATCGAGGGAGTTTTGGATGTTTGTTTCATCATTGATCATGTTTGTGGCTGCATTTATTATCAGCTTTAGTACTTCCTTTCCTGTGATCAATAAACTTTTTGGAACCAATCTAGCTACATCTGGCGAGCGCATTGACTACTATAACCAATGGATAACTCCATTCGCCATAATTACGGCTCTGCTCTTAGCCATTGGACAATTTCTTAAGTATACCAAAACTGATATGAAAATGTTTTGGAAAAACTTGGCAATCTCAGGCCTCGTCTCCGCTACAATTACCATATCGATTGCCATCATAATGGAAATGCGAAATCCAATTTACATTTCCCTCTTATTTACCAGCTCGCTTGCAGCAACATCGAACACAGCTTATTGGATTCTTTTCTTAAAAGGTAAAATGAAGGCGGCCTCTGCCAGTATTGCGCACATTGGATTTGGTCTTCTTTTACTTGGTGTATTGATTAGTACAACTCAAAGTGAGGTAATTTCATCAAATACGAGTCTATACGACATCAGTGTGTTAGGAGATGATTTCAGTAATAATGAAAACATACTTCTCATGCAGGATGACACTCTTATAATGGGTGATTTCTTTGTGTCATATCGAGGAAAAAAGGAAGAGGATAACTTCATTCATTATGAAGTTGAATATATGCAACCCAATAAAGAGGGCAAGCTTGAAAAGCAGTTTACTCTGTATCCATTTTTGCAATTGAACCCAAGAATGGGAAACGTAGCTGAACCATATACCAAGCACTATCTGCACAAAGACATCTATACACACATATCTTACGCAGAACTTGAGGATAGAGATGAAAAAGCAACTTCGGAAGAGCATTCAATCGGAATCGGAGACACAATATTTACGAAAACTAGCTTCATGATATTTGACAGCTTGGATCGAAAGGCAACGGAAAAATTCACAGGTATTGGCGCAAATGACTTAGCCATAGGAGCACACTTCACACTATACGATGTCAATACTCAAGCACATGAGCTTACCCCATTATTCGTTTTGCAAAACCGTGAGTTTCCGATGACAGTTTCAGATAGTATACCCGAGGCCGGAATAAGACTCAGTTTTGAGGGAATAGATCCAGAAAAAGAAAGTTTTAATTTTCGTGTAGTCGAAGAAGCGCCAAAGTTTAACGATTTCATTGTCATGAAGGCCATTGTTTTTCCAGGAATAAACATACTTTGGATTGGCTGTATAATCATGGGATTAGGATCGTTTCTGGCGGTTTGGCAAAGAATCAGACGTAAATAAAAAACGCAATGAATGTTGCTATTGTTGGTTACGGAAACCTAGGTTGGAATTTAGAAACCCAACTTACCAAAGTTGGAATCAAGGTTGCGCAAATTGTAAGCTACAAACATTCCGGAAACGGTATTATCAATAACATCGAATCTATAGATCCGAACACAACCGTGGTTTTTGTATGCAAATCTGACTCTACAATTTCAGATACGATTCATGTGTTGTCTAAATCACGGCTAGCTGACACCTGCCTAGTGGCTCACACCTCTGGAAGTGTGCAAATGCAAAACTCTCGTTTTCAAGATGCTGTTTTTTATCCATTTCAAACATTTACTAGGGGATATCAAGCCAATTGGAAGAACGTTCCCATCTTCATTGAAACTGAGAGTAACAATGCGAAAAGGATACTAGCCCAGATCTCCCTAAAAATTGATTGTCAAGTTCAAGACTTAAATTCAGAACAGAGAAAACGATTGCATATTGCTGGAGTTTTCAGTTCCAATTTTCCAAATCATCTTATCAGATTGATGTTCGACTTTTTAGCCAAAAACGAAATTGATCCAAAATTAATTCACCCACTCATGGTTGAGGCCATTCGTAAATCCTTCGAGCTTGGACCAGCGAAAGCACAAACTGGTCCTGCTATGCGAGACGATCAGATGGTCATCGAAAAACATTTAGAATTACTAGCAGATAACCGTGAATTACATTCTCTTTACACACAATTCACTGATGGAATTCAAAAAGCAAATCAATGAGCTATTTAGATCTTTTTTCACAACTTAAGGCTTTCATTTTCGATGTAGACGGTGTGTTAACAAATGGGCAAGTGGTACTATTACCAGACGGACAGCAAATGCGCCAGATGAATTCTAAGGATGGCTATGCTTTACAAATAGCTGTGAAAAAAGGGTACATCGTTGCAATTATAACTGGCGGAAAAAGCATTCAAGTCAAAGAGCGTTTGGCTGCTTTGGGAATTACAGACATACATCTAAGCGCCATGTATAAGGACGAAGCATTAGAAGACATTGTACATGATCATTCCATTAAAAAAGAAGAGGTCATGTATATGGGAGATGACATACCAGATCTTTGTGTTCTCAACCAGGTGGGACTCTCTGCTTGTCCGGCTGATGCTGCCTGGGAAGTTAAGAGTATAAGCAAGTACATCAGCCCTGTAAATGGGGGGGCTGGCTGTGTCAGAGATATAATTGAGAAGGTTATGAGAAGTCAAGGAAATTGGTATGATCAAGCGGGAAACCCCGATAACCTAGCGGAATTCACATGGTAGTCTACGCGTATTTCAAATTAGTCCGATTTCCAATTCTATTGCTCATTGTAGCAATACAATACTCGGTTCGACTATTTGTGATTAAGCCCATGTTGGCAATAAATGGTTTCGAACTTGAAATGTCGGATTTCCAATTTGCGCTATTGGTATTAGCTAGTCTTTTAATAGCGGGTGGTGGATACGCTATAAATGATTACTTCGATGCTAAGATAGATCGAGTTAATAAACCAAAACTTGTTGTTCTAGATCGAATAATAAAGCGAAGAACAGCGATGGCTTTGCACATATTTATGACATCCATAGGTTTTGTCGTAGCAACATACGTGAGTTACGATGTCGGTATGTGGAAAATGAACACCATTTTTCTTTTTATTGTTTTTGCCTTATGGTTTTACTCGACAAACTTGAAACACATCCTCCTAGCCGGTAACATAATCATTGCATTATTAGCCGCTTTGGTGCCGTTAATTGTAGGTCTATTCGAGATTCCGTTGCAAAACCAAGCGCATCCAGAAATCATTAAGGAGCTGGGCTTTTCGATATTCAATATCCCTGCTTATTGGATCTTGGGATATGCAGGAATATTTGGGGTGCTAACACTTATTCGAGAAATAACAAAAGACATTATAGATGTGCGCGGTGATAAAGCTTATGGAAGCAATACGCTACCGATAGCAATTGGAATTAAATCAACCAAAACGATACTTATTAGTCTATACGTGGTTTTTAGTCTGGTATTATTAGTGATCTACACCGCATTTTTAAGTGTTCATTCCAATCAAATAAGGGCAATTGTTTTTGCGCTAGTAGTTGGAATGGTTGCGCAGACAGCTATCATTTTTGCATCCAAAACAAAGCCCCGCTTCAAGCTATCTGCAAACCTTAATAATGCCTTCGTGATACTGGTTGTAATAAGTATGTATTTCTTAAAAATGTCCATTGAATCATACTTTTCCTGATGAACATTTTCGAAAAAACACAAAAAGTCCATTTCATTTTATCAAGCCAATCACCAAGGAGACAGGAAATTTTCAATTCTCTCGGTTTAGATCACAGCATTAGACCTATTGAAATAGACGAGTGTTTTTCCGATAGATTAAAAGCTGGGGAAATTCCACAATACTTAGCTATTCAAAAGGCGCGTCCACATGAAGGGAGAATATCAGAAAATGAGGTATTAATTACAGCTGATACGGTAGTTTGGATTAATGATCACGCACTTAACAAACCTGCCGATTTAAACGAAGCCAGAAAAATGCTTCGAGAAATCAGCGGCAACAAACATACCGTATATACAGCTGTTTGTCTCACCACCACTTACAAGCAGCATTCATTTGTAGAAGGAACTGACGTATATTTTCATGATTTAAATGAATCCGAAATCGACTACTATTTAAGTAAATACGCACCATTAGATAAAGCTGGTGCATACGGAATTCAAGAGTTTATTGGATATATGGGCATTAAAAAAGTAGATGGCGACTTTTACAATGTAGTTGGTTTTCCTGTTCAGCGGTTTTGGAAAGAACTTTCACAATTTTTATAATTTGACTCGTTAATTCTGAGTTAACTATTCATTCTGGCATACGTCCTCAACTAAGTTTGTTTAACAGTGTCTAGACAAAACATACGGATAATAATAATTCTGGCTTCAGTCCTTTTCATTGGACTGGTAAGCACACAGATTGTATGGGTTCAAAAAGCATATCAGATTTCTGACCAACAAACGAAACACGAGATTGAGCTAGCGTTGATTGATGTGATTCAGAACATCCAAAAGCACAACGGTGATTCCACATTTTTGGTAGATCCAGTAAAACTGGTTTCGGATAATTTTTATCGTGTTCAAATAAATGAGGAATTACAGCCCTTTTATCTCGAGAACCTTCTGAAAACTGAATTTCTAAATCGAGAGATAAATTATGATTTTGAATACAGCATCTACAATTGTTTCAATGATTCGGTAGTCTATTCGAAAGTGGTTACCAACGATGAGGATCATGCAAACCAATTGCAAAATGCTCCAAAGATGAGTTGGAATGATGACGGACATTATTTTTCAGTATTCTTTCCAACACTACAACTAGAAGTGTTAAGTGAAATGAAGTTCTGGGTTGTTTCCAGTGTAATTTTACTAATAGTC
>CALKOP010000072.1 GCA_938091155.1 uncultured Flavobacteriales bacterium
TTATTTCAACGAGGGTCAATTTCATAATATATCCTCGAAAGTCAAGCTGAGTTCTAATACAATATTCGCCATTGAAATAGATAATGAAGATGTAGTGTGGATTGGTCACAATTGGGGCTTAGATATGTATCGAATCCGTTATGAAGACATGACGAGTTTCAACTCATCAAATGGCTTTATGGGAGTTGAGGTGAACCCAGGAGCATTGTCCTTGGACGGACATAATAACCTATGGATGGGAACCTTAATGGGTATCCAAAAGTTTAATAAATCGAAGGTGCGTGTAAATCTGACAGAGCCAATAACAAGAATTACAAAAGCACGGATCGGGGAATATGACATTACAGACGGAAATAGTTATCGATTAGATTTTGAAGAAAGTAATTTCAAGGTGGTATATACAGGGATTTCATTGGTGAATCCTGATGAAAATACATTTCAATATAGATTAATTGGAGTGCATGACGATTGGCGCACGAGGGAAGAATTGTTGCCAGTCGAGTATGGTTCACTTCCACCTGGCGAATTCACTTTTGAAGTGAAAACATGCATTTCAGGGGATCTTTGTACTTCAAATCCAGCAACAATCACATTCAAAATATTGCCGCCATTTTACAGAGCATGGTGGTTTTACACTCTTCTATTTATCCTAATTGTACTAGGTATTTTTATGATGGATAAGTTTAGAGTTCTATCCCTTGTCGATCAAAAAAATGCCCTTGGTCAAAAGCTGCTAGTATCTGAGCAAAATTTAATGGATGCAGAACGTGATTTAGGAATTTTAAAGGAAAGAAGTATAGTCAATGCCAAAATGATGATTGAAATGAATGCCTTATCTGCGCAGACCTCAACAAATTTGAAAATAAAACAATTGAGCATTGAAGAGGTAAGCAGTGATCAATTCATTGATTTAAACGTTGGCGACTTTCATTTAATGGGGCTGCTCGATGTAGGTGTTTCTGGAGAAATCGCCATGTATTTAATCGAATCAATTAAGGTTGATTTATATAAGAATGTATTATTATGTCCACCTAGCTCCATAGATTCCTTGTTTGGGTTGTTCGCGAACTCGATTCATTACGTAACCAGTGGGTTACAAAAACACAAGGGTTGTAATTGGGTCATATGGAGTGAAAGGGAAAACGAAGTACGATTAAACTGCTATAAGAATGCATGTTACCATTTATTCGATGGACAGATTGGTGAGTATCATGGTGGAAAAGGTGAATTGACGGGTACATTTTTCGATGTATCCTGTGAGGGATATTTGCTGATTACTTCCGATGGATATAAGGACCAGTTATCAGCTGATGGAACTCAATCATTTGGACAACGTAAACTGATCAACGCACTGGCTAACTATAGTCAAATGAAGCAAGATGATCTATTGATTAACCTTAAAAGAGATGTTGATATTTGGCGAGGATCCATGGATCTCACTGATGATGTCTCTATTATTTCGTATAAATTATGAAGCACATTTGTATCAGTTTTCTTGTGACAATCTTGCTGGTGGCATGTTCAAATACATCGAAAAACGATAATGTCGTACCGATAGATGAAATTCATCGTCCGTCAGATTATTCCAACACTGTTCAGTTCTTGCTGAAAAAGGACTTTGATAATGATGGAAGAGAATATCATTCCATTGAAAGCTTTAAAAGTGAAATGGGATTTGATTCATTTTTAGATCAAATATGGAAACTCGCTTTCAGCGGTGATTCAAAGGTTCATGGAGTAAACTTCCTTGGCGAATTTGATGAAGAAAACAAGCTAGATCCCAAAGAGTTGGTGGAAGCTTTGACCAAATTTGATACAGTTTGGGTAGAGGATCTGCTTACAGGCGAAATGAAGGATAGCGTACTTGATGTCAGCTTCACTCAAAAAGATGTCTCGGCTATATCCATATACTTTGCCTGTAGTAATGAACTGACGCCATATGCCATTGGCTTAGGAAAAAAGGTATACGATGCGTGCGGTGGTTATCGAGGTATCTCACATAAGTTCTTTTTAAAACTTGAAGGTGATATTGATAATGGTATATGCAAACAAAGGTTGGCAATTCAATCTGATTCGAATGGTCTAATGAGGCCTGATTTCTTTGACTTTTACTTCGATACTGATGATACTCCGTTTCAAAATATGCTGGACAATTCAGCGGATTCCACGTTTAAGATTTCCTTGGAGTTAATCCTGGATACGAAAGGAAACAGCATGCGATTATCGAAATTAGAGGGTGATGCAGTAGAGTCCTAGCCTCGCATCATTTCAATAAAAATCTCACTTCCCTGTCTAGGCTTAATGCTATTCCTGCATTTTTCCAACGTTCGGATTAGAAACTTACGCTGAAACAAGCCTAAGTATTCTTCAATGTCACCACCAAATGGCGGAGTAGGATTGCCAAAGTCTTTGTCGAACAATACACCCATCAATATTCCACTCTCTTTTAGTAGATCAAATGCCTTTTCTACATAGGCGGATCGGAGATTTGGATCTAAAGCGCAAAAGAAAGTCTGCTCCACAATTAAATCGAAGGAGTTTTCTAAATCGAAAAAGTTGGAATGTATTAAATGCTCCTTTGAGAAGCTAGGATTGCGTTTTGAAAAACCATCCAATGCAGATTTAGCCATGTCCCCCAAATAAACATTAGTAAACCCATTTGCATGCAAATATTCTCCTTCGTAGGCATTGCCGCATCCAGGTATTAGAATTTTGATTGACTTATCCTCTAGAAGTTTGAAATACTCAACGAGTGGGGTGGAAGCGTATCCTATATCCCAGCCGGTTTGGCTGTTTTGCCATCGTTCTTCCCAATATGCTTCACCAAGCATTTCAGCTCCATTCATGCCTTAGTCTTGCTTAAGCTTATTTAGGTTGTGACCCATCTTGTCTTTTTTTGTCTGAAGGTACTTGTGATTATGTGGATTGCTCTCGCTCTCAATAGCAACTACGTCCGTAATTTCTAATCCATAACCAATCAGACCTGTTCGTTTTTTCGGATTGTTACTCATTAGCTTCATTTTTCCCACTCCAAGGTCATTAAGAATCTGAGCACCAACGCCATAATCGCGTTCATCCATTTTGAAGCCTAGCTTAATGTTTGCCTCAACAGTGTCTAAACCTTCTTCTTGAAGCTTGTAGGCTTTGAGTTTGTTCATTAGTCCAATGCCACGTCCTTCCTGTTGCATATACACTAAAACACCTTTTCCTTCTTCTTCAATTTTTTGCATCGCTTCATGCAATTGCAGTCCACAATCGCATCTATAACTACCAAAAATATCTCCTGTAACACATGATGAGTGGACTCGCACTAGTATCGGTTCATCCGTTGACCATTCACCTTTAGTAAGCGCTAAATGTTCTTCTCCGCTCGTAGTTTGTCTGTATGCATGCATCTTAAAATCTCCCCATTGAGTGGGTAAAATCACCTCAACTTCTTTTTCGACCAATCGCTCAGTCCTCATCCGGTAGGCTACAAGGTCCTCAATACTGATGATTTTGAGCTCAAAACGCTCGGCAATGACCTCAAGCTCAGGCAACCGAGCCATAGTGCCATCTTCGTTCATTATCTCTACCAAAACACCAGCCGCGCTTAAACCAGATAGCCGGGATAAATCTATCGCAGCTTCTGTGTGTCCAGTTCTTCTCAATACACCACCTCGTCTTGCTTTGAGCGGAAAAATGTGGCCTGGTTTACCCAATTCCTCAGGTTTGGTGTTAGGATCGACTAAAGCCTTGATCGTTTCTGCTCTGTCACTGGCTGATATTCCTGTAGTCACACCTTTACCAATTAGGTCGACCGATACCGTGAATGGTGTTTCGTGCAGCGCAGTGTTATTGCTGACCATTAGTTCTAGGCCCATTTCTTCGCAACGATCCTCGACAATTGCCATACAGATGAGACCCCGACCATGCGTTGCCATAAAATTGACAATTTCAGGAGTAATATGGTCTGCTGAACAAATAAAGTCTCCCTCATTTTCTCTGTTCTCATCATCTACCACAATTACTACTTTTCCTTGCTTGTAGTCTTCCAGCGCCTCCTCTATGGCATTCAGCATATTCTTCTTTTTTGCAAAGCTATCAAAGCCTTAAAGATGTAACAGGTGAGCGAATGAAATAGTTCTGTAATGGCTGTCATCAATATTTTTTTGGGGCAAAGTGAAATTTGCCCCGCAAATAGTTTCAGAGACACCTAGTGATTATCGAAATCAGTTTTTTCTCATTTTTTATTGAATACTGAAAATTTGTCTACTTATATCTAAATAATTGTAAATGAATCGGTTAAAATGACATGCGATGAGAATAATCTCTGAAATTTTGTCATTGAAAGTTTGATGGAACAGCTCTTGACGATTGCATGGAAAATTATTTAAATCATGAAAACAATAGTAAGAAGACCCAGAAACACATGGAACGAATTTCCA
>CALKOP010000073.1 GCA_938091155.1 uncultured Flavobacteriales bacterium
ACCGGATTTTCAGAATTCCCTTTTGGATATGAATCTAGTTTTAATACCGTGAAGCAATTTACTTTTGGTCCCGGACTATACATGGATACGGGACTTGGGGTGGCATTTACAATTAGGTTAATATACAATGCTACTTGGTATAATCAAATCGAATATCCTACTCCAACCTATTATATCAGAGGTGAATATTTCTTTAGTTCAGCAAGTATGTTGTTCGGCTTCATTTTTTAATAATGATCGGGGCTTGATTATTAAAACAGGATGCTATCTTTGCAGGCTTTAAAAAAATGAGGCTTTTTCCTCGTTTAACCTATTAAAAATCAGAAGATAAAATGGATAGTTTGATTTACGCAATGCCAGCTATGGGCATAGTAGCCCTAATATATGTGGCTTGGAAAAGTGCTTGGGTTTCTAAGCAAGAAGTGGGAACGGAAAAAATGGCGAAAATCGCTGACAACATAGCTGTTGGAGCGATGTCTTTTTTAAAGGCAGAGTATAAAGTGCTAGCCATTTTTGTTGCAGCAGTAGCTGTTCTACTTGCTTTTAAAGGCGCAAACGAGGCAAACTCAAGTCCGCTTGTTGCTTTTTCATTCATTATGGGAGCTGTATGTTCTGCGCTTGCTGGGTATCTCGGTATGAAGGTCGCGACAAAAGCAAATGTGCGAACAACAAACGCAGCTCGCGAATCACTTGGAAAAGCATTAGAAGTCGCTTTTGGCGGTGGATCTGTAATGGGATTAGGAGTTGTTGGTCTGGGAGTACTAGGTCTAGGAACTCTTTTCATAGTTTACTCTGAAATATTTGGAATTGACAGTGCGACAGGCGTTTCAACTGTACTAAATGTACTTGCTGGATTTTCACTTGGAGCTTCGTCAATCGCGCTTTTCGCACGAGTTGGTGGAGGTATATATACAAAGGCTGCTGATGTCGGAGCTGACTTAGTAGGTAAGGTTGAGGCTGGTATCCCAGAAGATCACCCATTGAATCCCGCAACTATTGCGGACAATGTTGGTGATAATGTTGGTGACGTTGCTGGAATGGGAGCTGACCTTTTTGAATCATACGTTGGTTCAATCATTGGTACAATGGTTTTAGGTGCTGTATTTGTACCTGGTTTTATTGAATTAGGTGATACATGGTCTGGCCTTGGTGCCGTCCTTTTGCCATTAGCGCTCGCTTCGGTTGGAATTTTGGTTTCAATTTTCGGAACTTTCTTCGTGAAGGTGAAGGATGGTGGAAACCCACACACCGCCTTGAATATTGGTGAGTTTGGTTCTGCAGGAGTTATGGTTGTTATTTCATACTTTATTATTGGATATTTCTTACCAGAGTCTTGGAGCTTCGAAGGGATAAACTATACCTCAAATGGTGTTTTCTTTGCAACGCTTGCTGGCTTAATTGCGGGACTAGGAATTGGCAAGATCACGGAGTATTACACAGGAACAGGAACGCCTCCGGTAATGTCTATTGTTAGACAGTCATTGACCGGTTCTGCAACAAACATCATTGCTGGACTTGGAGTTGGTATGATGAGTACTGCGATTCCGGTTATTTTAATTGCTGCAGCCATTCTTGTAGCACATTACTTCGCTGGTCTTTATGGAATTGCAATTGCCGCTGTAGGTATGCTGGCAAACACGGGTATTCAACTTGCAGTTGATGCTTATGGTCCAATCTCGGACAACGCAGGAGGAATTGCTGAAATGGCTGATCTTCCAAAAGAAGTTCGCCAACGAACAGATAAATTAGATGCCGTTGGAAACACAACTGCTGCAATTGGAAAGGGATTTGCTATTGGTTCTGCGGCTCTTACTGCACTTGCCTTGTTTGCAGCGTTTATGCAACAAGCAAATGTGGGAATGATCAACATTGCTGAGCCCGCAGTTATGGCTGGTCTTTTAGTTGGAGCGATGCTTCCATTTGTATTCTCAGCATTAAGTATGAATGCGGTTGGTAAGGCTGCAATGGCAATGATCGAAGAAGTAAGACGACAGTTTGAAGAAATTCCAGCTTTGGGCGCTGCCCTTGAAGTGATGAAAAGAAACGATGGAGTGGATCAAAAGGATTGGAGCGAAGCAGATAAAGCAACCTTTGATGCGGCTGACGGAACTCCAGAATACGACAAGTGTGTTGAGATTTCTACAAAAGCTTCCATTAAAGAAATGGTGCTTCCAGGACTGCTTGCTATTGTTGTGCCGGTGGCAGTAGGTTTTATAGCTGGTCCAGAAATGCTAGGAGGACTCCTTGCCGGAGTCACTTCAGCTGGTGTGCTTATGGCTATATTCCAGTCTAATGCTGGTGGAGCATGGGATAATGCAAAGAAAATGTTTGAAGAAGGAGTTGAAATCAACGGAGAGATGTTCTACAAAGGTTCTGAGCCACACAAGGCGACTGTAGTAGGAGATACGGTTGGTGACCCTTTTAAGGATACTTCTGGTCCATCACTGAACATTCTGTTAAAATTAATGTCTGTTGTGGCCTTAGTAATTGCACCTTCAATAGCCTTAGAAAAAGTAGTGATTGAGGAGGCAAATATTGAAACAAAGGTTGAAGCTGTTGAAGAAATAGTGGAGGTAGTTACTAATGACAACGCTCAGTTTTCAGCTGTGATTGCAGAATAGTTGCATTAATGTATTCTTATTAGAAGTCTCCGTGTAAATAACGCGGAGGCTTTTTTATTTCAATTTTTTGTTCTTGTGATGACGTTCAGAGTCACGTAGGGTTTTTTTATCGAGATTGCTTTTAAGTGCGGAAGTGAGGTCTATTCCAGTCTGATTTGCTAAGCATATTAAAACAAACAATACATCAGCCATTTCATCTCCTAGGTCTTTGTTCTTGTCAGAATCCTTTTCGCTTTGTTCACCATATCTGCGGGCAATAATGCGAGCAACTTCTCCAACCTCTTCTGTGAGCATTGCCATATTGGTCAATTCATTAAAATATCTCACACCGATACTTTTGATCCATACATCAACTGCTTTTTGCGCTTCTTCGATTGTCATTATTGAAAGTTATGGTTACTGGCCCAAGCTGGGTTTGAAAAAAGATGGCCATGATTTTTTCTAAGTGCGAAAGCAATATACGCAGCGATGATTTTTCTTCCTTCAACGTCATAGTGTTCAGTAGGGAAGTCCTTATCGGTGAAGTGATCAGAGGATAGGAGATTTACGTTATTTAGCACAGTAATGTGGGTTTGACTTGAATAACGAGATTTAATCCATTCGCTATTTGCAAAGATTAGGTTGGTTAAGTCATTACCAACCAATGAATCGGCTATTTCAATGTTTTCGGGTAGTATCGATAAAACTAAATTCCAGCCTCTTTTTTTAGCAAGAATAACAACAGCGTCTAGGTCTTGAATTCGAGGGTTTATTTCGTCAATTACAAAAGCGTATTGCTTAATGAATTGATCGGCAAGCTGTCTTTTTGGATTTTGCCAATCACCCCATTTTTCAACTCTACACCAATTGTTGACAGAGTTTTGAGGGTTTTTATAGGGTAATCTTTCTTCGTTCCATTCTCTTGTGCGATCCAAAACTCTTTCACTAATTTCCTTATTGTCATAAGCGTTTAAGCTAAGTAGAAGTTTATTCAGTATTGCAGGTCGTTGAGAGTACATTACTGCCTGTTTATTCAGAGTTGTCTCCAATTCTGAATTTCTCCAATCTGCCCCGAAGGATCGAATATTGATTGCGCAAATAACAGTTTGAACCTTGCTCTTCTCTGGAATAAGCCGGAGTAGCTTATAATGATAACCAAGATGAGAAGCGGGGGTATTAAATGCCTCCATTGCCAAATCGGGGTAAAATGCATCAATAAATTGACTCAGCTTTCTTTGGTCAGATTCTTTGTTTTGCGAAAAATTGCTGGAGGCTGATGTATAAATCAATTCGCAATTCCTCACTTTATCAACTTGAAAAAACTGGTCGGACTCAAACCAAAGGAAGTCTTTGTATGCAGCTGATTTAGGATATAAGGCTCCAATAGTTATCAGGATTAATGTGAACAACGATATGCGATAAATAATGCCCATTTAGAATTGAAAATAAATAAAGGGGTGATTAACGGTACCTGCAAATCCTAGTATGGCTAGCAGCATGAACGAATATGCTGACCATCGAATAATAAAGGATTGTTTATTAAACCAAGATTGGATATCTTGATCTTTCAGTACTATGTCGCTAATAATCAGTAACCCTACAAACGATAGTGCGATAGGAGGAAAGGAGGCTTCCAAGTTTCCTGTGCCTCCACTTATCATTTTAGCGACAAAGTGAATGGCATCATCCATAGAGTTTGCACGGAAAAATATCCATGCTACAAAGACTATTGACATAGTCCAAAGCCAACGGAAAATATTGATGATTTGGTTATTTGTCTTAAGACGTTTCCAAGTATATTTTTCAATGACGTACGCCAGACCATGAATTAAGCCCCAGGCTACAAAAGTGAAATTAGCTCCATGCCAAATCCCACTTACAATAAAGACAATTAAGATGTTAGCCGTCAAACGCAATTGATGGACTCGACTTCCACCAAGTGGTTTAAATAGGTAATCGCGGAACCACGTGGATAGGGAAATATGCCATCGGCTCCAAAATTCACGGATTGATAATGAGGTGTAAGGAGAGTTGAAGTTTGTCATTAAATGCACTCCAAATAATCGGGCAGTTCCGATGGCAATTAGCGAGTATCCATGAAAGTCGCTGAATATTTGTAAACCAAAAAGAATCGTGGTTTGTAATAGAACGGCTGAATTATATGAGGCAATATCATTGAAAACTAAATCAACTGAATTGGCAATATTATCTGCAATACACATTTTAATGAAGAGCCCATAAAGAATGAGTCTTCCACCATGTTGCAGGTCTTCATAAGTAAAAGAATGTTTAGTAAAAAGCTGGGTTTTTAGGTGTTTAAACCGTTCTATCGGACCGGCTACTAATTGCGGGAAGTAGCTGACGAATAGAGCAAACTTGAAGATGTTTTTTTCGGGCTCAACTTTTTTCTGAAATACATCAATGGTATAACCCATTGTTTGAAAAGTGTAGAAGGAAATCCCTACAGGAAGTAAAAACTGAAAATTCTGGTTCCAGTAGCCGTAAGCTTCTTGGGAGATGAATCCAAGTGGACTGGCAATGTCATCCAGAAACCAGTTGAAATATTTAAAGAAGAATAATAAACCTAGGTTGGTTGTAAGGCTAATGCTCAGTGCAAATAACCTTTTTTTTCGATTATCAGACATATATAAGTACTGACCAACCAAATAATCTACGACTGTACTAAACGCGATTAAAATTAAATATTCCACCTTCCAATAGCCGTAGAATATGTAACTGGCTACCAACATAAATGCCCATCGAAAGCGATGGGGCAACGCGTAAAATATAAGCAGGCATACTGGTAAGAAAATGAAAAAGGGCAGTGAATTAAATATCATTCCTACTCCTTGTTTTTTGTGTCTATGATTATTGTCACAGGACCGTCATTCTCAATAGTCACCTTCATATCAGCACTAAAAACACCTGTTTCCACAACTAGGCTTGAATGGGCAGAAAGCTTAGAACAAAAAGTATTAAATAGCTCTTTTGCCTTGTCGGGGCCAGCTGCCTTAATGAAACTTGGACGATTGCCCTTTTTGTAAGATGCGTGCAGTGTGAATTGGCTTATTACCAGAAATGATCCTTGGATTTCCGCTATAGATTTATTCATTAGCCCCTCATTATCAGAGAATATCCGGAGATTACAGAGTTTGTTAATTAACCAATCAATGTCGTTAGTGTCATCAGTTGGGCCGATGCCTAATAAAACGTTTAAACCAATACCGATCTCGCCTACCGTTTTACCTTCAACGATGACAGAAGAATTTTTGACTCGTTGTATTACTGCTCTCAATGCCCTTTTAGTGCTTTTAGTTCTTCAAAGAAGTGAAGATAGTTTTCATAGCGAAACCATGGAAGATCACTGTTTTCGTACGCTGGTTTTACCGCGCACCCGGGTTCGTTGATATGAAGGCAATTATGGAATTTACAATCCCCGCTTCGCAAAAGCATTTCTGGAAAAAAATCTTTCAATTCTTCTTTTTCCATATCAATAAGTCCAAAGCTTTTAAGTCCTGGAGTGTCAATTAGGAAGGTCGTTTCGTTTACCTCATATAATTCAGCAAATGTTGTTGTATGCTGCCCTTTTTCGTTGAAATCACTAACATCTGTAACCCTTGCAATCTCCAATCCAGTTAGCGCATTGAGAAGAGAGGATTTCCCGACTCCACTATGACCTGAAATGGCGCAAGTTTTGCCCTGAATTAATGACTTCAAATGATCAATACCTGTCCCGTTTTGGACGGATACTTGGAGCATTTCATAACCCATGTTGCCGTAGGCTGACTTCAATTGATCAAGATAGTCAAGCTCTTCATTAGTAAGAAGGTCTATCTTATTGAATATGATTAGTGTAGGTATCCCATATGCTTGAGTAGTAACGAGCATGCGGTCTAAAAACCCAAATTTGATTTTCGGATTCTTTAAGGTGACCAATGCAACTGACAGATCAATATTTGCAGCTATAATGTGAGTTTGCTTTGACAGGTTTGTGGCTTTTCTGATAATGTAGTTTTTACGTTCTACTATGTCATCAATGCTCCAATCTCCTTCTGAACGCTGTGATAGTTCCACAATGTCACCCACTGCCACCGGGTTTGTACTACGAATACCCGTGGTTCGTAGTTTTCCTCGAATTCGCGCCTCCACTTTATCTCCTTCGTCGAGTCTAATTCGGTACCAACTGCCAGTACTTTTTATTACTAATCCTTTCATTTACATTATGAGTGCGTAGTTGTTGATAACACAGCCACTATTGTTGATAACTATGTGGATAACATCTTAATTTCGGTAAGACAAAATATCCATCATGCAAAATAAACCTCTCAGCCTAATCATTCTGTTAGTACAGGCGATATTTATTTCAGCTACTACGCAAAGTCAGCCTTCTGAACCACGGATGTCCAAGACGGATTATGTAGGGCAATATGCTGATCAAGCAATCAGAGAGATGCATGCGAGTGGTATCCCAGCAAGTATTACACTTGCTCAGGGCATGCTAGAATCGGACTTTGGAAATAGCCCATTGGCAAAATACGCGAACAATCATTTTGGAATTAAATGTCACAAAGGATGGGAAGGACCAACCTTTATTCAAGACGATGACGAAAAGAATGAATGCTTTAGGAAATACTACGAGACGTATGAATCATACAAAGATCATAGTGAGTTCCTGAGGACACGTGATAGATATGCCACGTTGTTTGATTTGAAAACTACAGATTACAAAGGATGGGCAAAGGGGCTGAAAAAATCAGGCTATGCTACAAATCCGAAGTACGCGGATTTATTAATTAGGATCATTGAGGACAACGAATTGTACAAGTATGATAAGGTTGTGAAATTGAAAGAAAGTGAAGTTGTTGCTTCGGTTGAAAAACCAAAATTAAAACAAGAAATCCCGCAGTTACTCAACATTAGAGCGGTCAAGGTTAGCGGCAATAATATCAAGTATGTTGTGGCAGAAAATGGAGATACCTCAGCTAATATTGCTAAAAAGAATGAAATGGGTCTTTGGCAGATATTGAAGTACAATGATTTAGATAAGCGTCAGACCATCATGCAGGGCGATATCGTTTACCTGCAACCAAAGCGTAACTATGCAACGGATGATTTTCATGTAGTAAAAGCAGGGGAGTCACTTCATTCTATTTCACAGGATCACGGTGTTAAAATGAAAAGACTGCTAAAAATGAATGAAATGAGCTCGGATTACGTGCCAAAGCCGGGTGAAAAGATTCGCTTACGCGAGATGAGTCGCATTAACGAGCAGTTGACCGGTCGCTAATAGGTCAATTTATAACATGTAACTGTGCCGTCCGGTTGGTGCGTTAGAATTTCATTTACACCGTTTCCATCTGCATCAATCAGCATGCTGCGTGTATCGCCTGGAATAGGCATGCTTTCAATAGGACCTGTCTTCGTGTCAACTACAAATACTTCACTACCACTTGAAACCGCTATCCAATCAAGTTTTCGATCCAACCACGTGATGTTATGTTTTAGCTTAGTCGGGAAAATATAGCCTAATACTTCCTTTCCATCAGGATTGTAGCTCACCATTCGATTGCCTGAAATAGTAGTGTAGTTTATTTCGCTGCCCGGATCAACGGCAAACGCCATGTTTGTGTCTCCAGATATGCTAATGGAGGTTTGAGTTCCATCAAACTGTGTCTTGATTAAATTCCCGTTATAGTCTAAAGTGGTAATTGCGCTGCTTTGCATTTTGGAATCCATGGAAAGGACACTTTGTTTTACATTAATTTTAAGGGCAATGGGCTTTTGTCTTCCCTTACCCGACCGGTCAAAGAAGAGAATGGAGTCGGCAGAATTTATGGCAATTAGGTAGTCCCTTCTTCCAACCTGAAGCAGCTTTATGGGATGACTGAGTTGACCAGTTTTAGGTTTCTTCCAACCGGCGGTTTCGAAACCTTCAATCGTATAATTGAACAAATGTTTGTCAGCATGAACCAAGAGTCTTATATCAGCGTCCTTTGAGTATCTAACAGCAGTCGGACTAGTACTTGGTTCACCTTTGAGCAAGATGGGGAAACC
>CALKOP010000074.1 GCA_938091155.1 uncultured Flavobacteriales bacterium
CGCAGCTAAGTGTTTGGCTTTGTCATAGAAACCCATGTGACCAAAGGCCCAATCCATTTCATCGAGTTGATAAAATCTAGATGCCTCGGGCAAGAATCCTTCTGAACAAATTTGCCGAGAAAAGTTGGGGTCTTTACCTTGCAGGAAGCAGATTACTTCATCAACAATCTTCAGATAATCATTTTTTAAAGCAAGGATTCGAATCGCATTTTCTGATTTTTCTGGATGCTTTTTTGCAATTTCAAAAAACTCAGCCAGTCCTTTTTTAGAGAATACTTCTAAAATGACTTCAATGCCCAAATCTATCTGAAAACTCGAAATGGACTTGGTGTTCAAAAAACCTTTGAGGTATGCTGTAGCTGGATAGGGAGTATTCAGCTGGGTAAAGGGCGGAGTAATAAGAAGTATATCGGTCACGAAGTAAATCTACTTATAAAACCACAAGAATAAGCTTAGAATGAATAGCCATAAGTCCTACTCTACTTTGTCCTCAGCGGACTTAGCCTTGCGATAGAGGTAGGAATGAAAAATAGATCGTTTTCCAAATCGGACCTGCTTGTCTGAGTTCAAGAATTTATTGAACACGTTTTTAGGAACTCCAAAATACTCATAGGTAGAGCCATCGTTAAAGGAAATTTCTAGCGTAACCCCCTTATACTTAAAGTCGAAGATCCCGGCTTCGTTTACCGTTTGTGTGTATTCAGCAAGCGTTGCCTCTTTGGTTTCTGGGGCAATACTGACCAGAAACTTGTATGCGTCAATGATTCTTCGACTCATTTCCTCAGCCTCCTCCGCTTGTTCATCATCTGCTTGAAACTTGTCTGGGTGCCATTTCTTTACCAAGTTTCGATACTTAGTCTTCAGGTCCGCTAGGGTTAAATCACCTTTAACTTCAAAGAATTTTTTGTACTCGTTTATCCTCTTCATAATGAGTATTGTGGCTTTATAATATCGCGAGTTAGGCTTCTAGAAAAGCGCGCGAATGTAGGTTATTATGAAATAAATAAAAGCTATGTCAAGGTAAAGTGATGAGGACTTATACTCCTGAAACTCGGATCTTTTTTGTCTTAAGTTTCAATCCATCAATTTTACGAATCAGATCTAAGGCACATGATGCCTGCACTGCAACAAAGGAATTTTTTTGTTGCAATTCAATGACTCCCAATTGATCTTTTTTTAATCCGCCTTGTTTAAAACACAATCCAGCCACATCGCCCTTTGATATTTTGTCTCTTCGACCTCCAGAGATCATCACTGTCTTCCATATTACCGGCTTCTCTGAATCGTTTGCTGTCAAATCTGCCTCTTTCAGTTTTGGAATAAATTCGGGTAACTTTTCTCCTTGATAATTCAGAACATACACTGTTCCATCACTATGCATTCTAGCAGTTCGACCATTACGATGTACAAACTCACTTTCCTTCAATGGCAGATGATAATGTAAGATGTACTTGATTTCTGGCACGTCCAAACCTCTAGCAGCAAGATCTGTCGCAATGATCAGCTTATGAGATCCATTTCTAAACTTAATCAGGGCTAATTCTCGATCAATTTGTTCCATTCCGCCATAAAAACAGCCATGTGCAACACCCTGATCACTCAAAAACTCACTAACACGATTTATGCTATCCTTAAAATTGCAAAACACAATGCCGGGTTGATTCTTCAAAACCTCTAGAGTCGATGCGAGCGTTTCAAGCTTGTCTTTACTTAGAGAAACAATCAACTTCATCTCCATATGGGCATTTCCCTTTGCCAAATTATTGATCATGGCGGGATCTTTGAACTGCACAAAGCCCGGCACTGGCACTTCATTTGTCGCAGATGTTAGCACCCGTTTTTTAACGTGAGATAGCGCCAAACAGATCTCCTTCATTTCTGACTCAAAGCCAATTTCCAATGACTTATCAAATTCATCAAGCACCAAAAACTTTGTGTGGAGAACAGAGAAAGTGCTTCGCCTTAAATGATCGGCAACACGCCCAGCTGTTCCCACCAAAATTGCAGGTGGATGTTTTAAGTTGATTCTATCCTGATTAAAGGATTGACCACCATAGACGGCATTGCATTTAAACCCGGCGCCCATATCGCGAATAACATGCTCAATTTGAATGGCGAGTTCTCGAGAAGGTACAATGATCATTGCTTGAACGGCATCCAAAGAATTGTCCAATTGCTTTAAAATAGGCAACAAAAAAGCGAGTGTTTTTCCCGTACCAGTTGGCGATAGGACAATAACACTATCTTGATTATGAATGGCATTGGCCGTTCGCCTTTGCATTTCATTAAGCTCCGTTATTCCCAGCTTATCTAATATCTCTCGTTGATTCTTCACTATGATGTTTTATTTGGCTCGGCTTCGTTGGTTAACTGCACCTTGGCTTTATGATTAATCGTCCACAGATAAAGATTCTCCACTTTTTCTCTAGCCCACGGCATCCTTCTTAAAAACCTCAAACTGGACTTAACCGAGGCGTCAAATTGAAAGCAACGAATTGGGATTCGATCGCCCAATTCTTTCCAACCATACTCATTTACCAGATACTCAACAATGTCCACGAGTTTTACTCCGTGCAAAGGATTGTTGGGTTGTGATAGTTTTGTTGAATCAGACATAAGCTGCAAAGGTAGCCCGATATTTGGCTATTCAGAATCTGAAAACCGCATATTATGATGCAAAGAAAACACGAGCTGAGCCTTTGGCCCTGAGACTTGAAATTGATTCATTGCTCCCAATTGAATTCCGAAATTCTCTACAATCTGATACCCTAAGCCAGCATACAACCAATCACGATCAAATGGACTTCCCTTGGCATTAATGAAGACTTCGTTCCATAACGGAATATAAAAAGTTCGCGCTTGTATCTCTTTATGATTCAATGGAATATTGACAAAAACGGCATAACGTAAACGAAACGCAAATGGCTGACTTTCTACAAAGCGTTCTTCGAATCGATAGCGATGACGTATAGCCAATCGACCTATCCCCTGGCGTAAATCAATATCCTGAAATAACCTATGCTCGGTCGCTGAAACATTCGGATCACCCTCATTTTGAAAAAAGAAAAATGCATATCCCGCCAAATAGCTCGACTTCGATTCATTATGAAAGTATTGAATGCCAGGCCGAATTATAATTTGATCAAAATCACCAAACAGATTATGGTCTCTGTGTAGAAGGTCGAATTGTAAACGCCATGCACCGGAGCCAAACTTTGTGTTATTCATGTATTGCTTCCAGTTGCCCAATTTACTTTGAGAAAAACAGGTTAAGCTGAAAATTAAAAATAGAACACTGAATAAAAATCTGGCCAAGTGGCAAAGCTAAAACAAGCAATAATATGAACAACAAATCACAAAAACAGATGCTGAGTTCGATATATCCAAAAAAGAACAGATGTTGCTTTTTAAAGCTCGCGCAGCATTGAATGATTGGCAAACAACAGACGAGCAAGTCACCTTATATAGAAAAACGGTCCGAGATTACAACGGTTTATTGACAGGGGAACGAACCTTATTTAACAACGTTGAAAGTTCATTATTCATGGTTAAAAGTAGAGAAATGGGCTATAAAAACGCTAAAATCAAGCTGGTGGAGCTGTTAGCTAAAAATAGAAAGGCCAGGGTCTCGGCAGATTACACCTTCGGGATCGTGGGTGTTGAATAAAACAACCATTTCTACAATATCTTTGCGAAAACAATTACCCATAAAATGCTTGAATTTAGCATAGAGCTTATTGAGACTATTGCTGTTGCAGTTTTCATAATTATTATTCAACTAATTTCTAAAAGTGCCATTAGCAGGTCGCTTAAAAAATTCAAATTCACTGTTCAACGAAGACCAATTATTGTCAAGCTGATCAATTTCATTGTATTTGTTTTGGGTGTGATAAGTATCTCGGCTATTTGGGGTATTAAACAAAGTGATTTGTTTATTTTCCTTTCGTCCGTAGTAACGATAATTGGTATTGCCTTTTTTGCGCAATGGTCCTTACTATCCAATATTACTTCCGCATTGATTCTGTTTTTCAATCATCCCATTAAAATTGGAGATACCATTGAATTAAATGACAAAGAAATCGGGGTTTCGGGCGTAGTGAAGGACATTGGGTATTATTTCGTACGTATTGAAAACAGCGCTGGAGAAACACAAACTATTCCTAATTCTTTGTTTCTACAAAAAATGGTTACTATTCGCAGGACTGACGCTTAGTACAGCTTAAACAGCAATTCATTTCTCCGTCAGGTAAACTTCCATGTACTTTTTAATCTTCTCTTGATTTTGTGCAGCAAACACCTTGAATTTTGGGTGCAAATCATAATGAAACTGACTTAGAAATACATAGCAATCTAAATAGGCCTCTTTAACCATTTCGTAGGCAAATTCAATCTCTTTTTCCTTTGGGTGAGCTAAAAGCATTTTTTCCCAAGAATAAACCTCTAGGTACTTTGTATTGGTCAAGGAATTAGATTTTGTAATAACATCATTCGAATCACAAAAAGGTATCATTTCATCGCGAGCCGACTCATAAGTGGCCCAAATTGGATCTTATACATTAGATGCTGACACCGACTGAGAATTGGCAGCAACACCGCGCTTGGTCCAATGTCGATCAAAGCTTCCTCCGAGTTCTGCAACAATGTCTTGGTATTTAATGAACATCCCAACATCATGATAAACATAAAATGATCTGAGAGCAGCCTGTCTCGACTTTTCATATTCAAACAATCCTGAGTTTGCATCGGTTATGATTTTAATCGGTTCCTAAAGATCGGGATACATCTTAGCCGCTTCTTCAAAATACAAAATGGCACTATCCATCACCTCCATTGCATAATAGCAATCTCCCAGATACATGGTAGCTTCATAAAAACCGGGCTGAGCCATCTTAGCGTTGTAATAATGATTGAGTGCTGAATGAAAGTTCTGAGCTTGGAAGTTTTCTTCTGCTCTGTTAAACTCATTTTTTTGCACTATCAACCAAGTTGGTGTCTGGATTATAATCCACTAAATACAGACGAAGCACCATAGACGAATACTCGTTTTCGTGCATTCGATCCGCTTTTCGAGCCACATTAATGAAGTCTACGAAATAGGCATCACAATTGGGTAGCGCTATATTACTACTCCCATTAATTAACATCGACATCATATCATCCCATGCATGTACATATCTATATTCTGTCATTTGAATGGCCGAGTTCCAATATTACTTCTCGTCTTCCTTCTCTGCTAGCTCTATCATTTTAGAGATGGCTTTTTCCTCTTTTCCCTTAAAATAGAGCTTCACTAGCTTATCTACCTTGGCTGACTGGCTAATTCCCAGAGTTGGAATCATCATTAATACTATAAGAGCGGCTGAGAGACTATGACTGAAGCGATTCATTCTTTATGATTTGAGTTTTGAAAACTAAGTGATTTCTTGCTAAACAAAATTGTTCGCAATCAAATCTCAATAAAATAATACCAATTCCTTTCGGTTAGACTTCAATTACACCGCTTATTATAGAATGAAGTACAACTACTTCTTTCTCTTTCGCATCCAAAAGAAAAGCAATGTGCTAAGAGCAGCAATCACAACCAGAATCTGTGTCCATGCGGAAATCCGGATGCTTTTATTAAGTATGCTCTGATGTTCTTTGTTGTCTATTTCAACCCCTCCGTACTTTGCAACATGGCTCATCAAATCAATGGCCACATCATCGTCAGGAACTGTAGAGTGACATGACATGCAAACCCCTCTTCTATCTAACTTGGAAAGCTCTTCTGCATTCAAAGGCCGCGAACCACTAAAGTGATGACCTACCGTTTGTAGCTGTTTCAGACTATCATCAATAATTTTACTCCAATCATGCTTCAAGTTAGGAATGGCATTAAACTGAGTATCAACCTGCTTAGCAATAGGATTGCCATCAACATCTAACAAATCCATTACAAAATTCGAATCTGGTCTATTAAACACTTTACCTTCTTCAATACCATAGCCCATTGCCTTCGGATTTGTATGGCAGCTCTCGCAACTTCTGGACTCAAATTGATTGGTATGAGGTTGCAAAGGTGACATGTCTATTGCATTCTGTCCTTCGGCACCAGCGCCTTCTACGTGAGGAATCTTGAAAATATGGTTCAACAACTTCATGTTTCCATTTTCATCTTTTACCGTAACAGTGGTTTGACAACCTGGAATTGCAGGAGAAATACGGTGATCACCATTAACAACCAACGGGGGATCCTCAAACCGAAGATAGCTTCGCTCCTCCTCTATTTTTCCGCTGATAATATAATCTTCAATTCTAGCCAGCTCCTTATCTGACATGGCATCTGGTGTTTGTCCGTGCTTGTCTGCACTCTTGGCAATTTCCACCCAATCGGGTTTCATTTCTGGTTTTGAATAATCAATGTTAATATGGCAACCATAACACTGAGGCGCCCATACTGCATGACAGGCATAACACTCCATTTTTTCAATATGAGATGAAACTTGGGTCATGGCCACTTTGCCTTTCGGTGTAAGTCGATCTTCTAGTGCCAATTTTTTAAGTGGAGTCAGTCTGATATTCTTCCCTCCAGCCGAGTACAACGTTATTTCATCCCCGTTTTTCACCACATGAGGCATTGCATTACCACGACTAGTAATTAAGTAGCCATCTCTGCCACAATCTTCCGATCCTTTTTTCAAATACTCAGGAATGGTCTGTGACACCCCACGTGGCGCGCCTTGCTGCGGTGCCTCACCAGCAATCTCATCTCCATATCCGATGGGTAATTCCCATGGAAAAGCTGTTGGTGTGCCATGGCAATCTTGGCATTCAATTTCAACGGCTCCTTGAATAGCACCACTTAAATCGCCAAGACTATGGATATCACCAGAGGTGTGGCAATCTTGACAAACCATACCCTTGCTCAAGTGAATGTCTGGTTGAAGGTGCATGTAGTTTTTCTTGTGAATCTGCTCCTGATCGCCACCATCACTCATGAATGGTGAAGTGTAGGAAGTTTCCATGAGACCTTCATATGAGACACCAATTCTTCGTCCCCTATTATGACAAGCAGTGCAAGTTTTTGTAGGTACACCAGAGTACTCCTTACCATGGACTTTGACCTTCGCGTCTCGACTACTCTGAATGGAATGCACCAACATATGCCCCTGCTCCTTAAGATCGATTGTTGGGTCATCACCTTCGTACAAACCTTTATTGGAATACGGGATATGACATGAACCACAACCCGTTCCACGGAAATCTCCATTAACGTGATTTCCTTTCACCCCTGTATGACAGCGCTGACACTCAGTACGTAAGTATGTGTAAACAGCGCGTTCAGGATGCATTTCAATCTCTTCAGGAGTCGGAGCAGCCGGAAGTTCTTTCATTTTTCTAGGATACACTTGTGGTTCAGCCTCCTTCAAATTAGCCATGTATTCTTTGTAAACATCTGAACCAAGGCGCTCGTGCACTTTCAGCTCTTCTACTGCCACGTTTGCCACGTTGTGTTCATAACCCTGCAAACCACCAAAACCCCATGTTGTGCCTTGAATCTTCCCGGCCTCTGTGAACATGAGTGATGTAAATTGTGTACTCACCTGCTCTTGGTGACACATGCCACAGGTTTTTTCGTTGATCCAAACACTAGCAGGATCAGGATAAAATTCATCAGGGCCTTTTATTGCGATTAGAGCCGCAGTAGATCCTTGGTGCGCTTTTTTAGGATCATTTGTTTCTGGATCACCACCATGGCAAACGATACACTCATTATCCTTAAAACCCGATTTATCTGCAACCTTAAAAATCTCTTGCATCATACCCGATTGATGATCCCGAATGGGCTCAATTCCTTGATGACAACTAACGCAATTGTTGTTTTCATGATTAGGAAAGACAAACCCCGTTGTATCAACCAATTTGTGGTCATGAGTGCATTCTTCCGCTGAATATTCCGAATTTTCGGCTACTTG
>CALKOP010000075.1 GCA_938091155.1 uncultured Flavobacteriales bacterium
GAGATGGTGCTAATTAAAACAGCAAAAAATGCTGAAAGAGAGAGTTTGCTCATAATAGTTTTAACAGAGTTCAAGCAAAGATAGGAAATTAGCAACAAGTGTGAAAATTAACTATTCGAACAAAGGACATTTCGCGGACCCCGAACGGTCTTGTTTACAGGTGGTAAATCGGAGAGATAATTCGTGCGTGTTATTGGCCACAGATTGGATTGCCGTAACAGCATAATCGAACGAATAGCTGATAGAAAATTGCTCCTTGATTTTAAACGTCACGACTGCATTTATGGCATCACCTGATCGATAACCAACACCTAGACCAAGAACATTCTTATAATCAGCATACAAGTTAATATCGGTCGAAACAGGGTTTCTAGGAGGAATCCTAATGATCATTGAAGGTAAAAAAGTGATGTTCTCATTTAGCTTAACCCGATAACCACCATTGATGGCTAAATGAACGCGGTGGCGAGAGTCCGTTCCGATATCTATCCATTTGCTTCTGAACATATTCCTGAGAGTCAAACCAACAAAGTAATTTTCAGAATTAAACCAAGCCCCAAATGTTGCGTCAGGGGAAATAAAACTGGCCTGCTGCATTACCGTTGGATCAGGATCTGCTGTTGTCGAATTACCTGGGTCGTATCCTGTTTGGATAATTCCGCCGTATACACCTAAGGACAAACGATCCGTCTTATTAAAGTTAAAATGAGCTGCATAAGCCGCATTTAATCTATTGGTACTGAACTGCCCAACTCTGTCTGTTTCAAACTTGAATCCAGTTCCATGTCTGGCACTTAACATTTTTCTTTTCCTAGCCTGAAGCGGAATGCTAACCGAAAGAAACCCGTTATCTGGAGCACCGTCAACACCCACCCATTGAACGCGATAGAGTGAATGAATATCGACACATTGTTTAATTCCCGCATGAGCAGGATTAATCGCGAACTGGTGCAGGAACCATTGTGTGTACTCGGGAATTTGCTGTGCTCGACTGATTTGTGCAAAGACGATAGATAGGATTATCAGAATGCCATTTCTCATCTTAAAACGGTTAAAGTTCCTTTTAAAATGACATCACTTCCGTCATTGAGGTCAATCACATAGTAATAAACACCCTCCATGGTATCGCCTGAATTGGACGTACCATTCCACCTTTTGTCCGATGAATAGCTCGAAGTCTGATAGATTTTTTGTCCCCAACGTGTGAAAATGGAAATGAGATTGTTCGGATAAAGTTCAATTCCTTTAATCACCCAAGTATCATTTATGTTGTCTCCATTTGGCGAAAACGTATTTGGAATTTCAATACTTGAAATCATAAATGCCGTGACATAATCTGTTAATATGCATCCATTTTCTTCCACTGTGAAAGAGTAAGTCGTTTCTTCCGTTGGCGTTACTGATGGATTTAAAATGTTTGGGATGCTTACCAAATTGGTCGGTCCCCAGTAAAAAACGGGCGCTGTTGTGGTTCCATTTAGAAAGAACGTGGTTCCTGGCGCGACAGTTACATCGCTACCCGCATCAACCGCAATTGTATAAACTCCAATGATTTGACTTGTTGCCAGAACGGTAGCTGGGCAAACAGTATAGCAATCAGTTTCAACGCTGACAATATCACCATCAACGAGTTCAGAAGTTTGAAAAACAGCGTCTGTTGTTGTTGCAGCTAGAACGCCATTCACATACCACAGAAAATTACTTGTATCGGGACAATCGGTAAGATTACACACGAAGGAAACCACCTCATTCAAGCAGGCGTTTACCGTACTTTCAGTGATGCTTGCAACTGACACAGGCCGATCAATACCAGCGCCAGATATTACAAGATCAAAAGAGCATTCCGCAGCTGAGGTTATTCCCGCTCCATTGTTGTCACCATCAATTACTAAATAATAAGTTGAATTGGGGTTTAGGGCAGGAGCGTTTAAGCTGAAATTCCCTGTTTCGTTGGACAGGCAATTGCCAATTTGGACATAAGAACTTGCATCACAAGGCACACCCGCTTCGATGATGGTCCCTTGAAGTTCATTGTCTTGACCAGGATTTGCCTCAAAAACCAAGTTGGTGAAATCGATTTGAACTGCCCCTCCAGCAGCATTGGTTGTAAAGGTGCACCAAATTGTGTTTTCAGGTGAAAAACAGAAATTAAAATCGTCTTCACAATTTACACACGTAAAGGTTGTTGCACCCAAATTATTTAACGAATAACTTGCGTTTGGACAAATCTCTAAAGCGTTGTTACAGCCATTGTAGACTTCCTGTGTTGTAGCCTTAAAGACCGAAACACATGACATTAACAAAAAGATAACAGCAATTCTCATTCCCTCTAAAACCCTTGGTTTTTCTAGTAATTGTAACAAATTTAAGATAAATTTACCGCTTATAAACTGATAATTACTAACGGAACTAAGTATTTAAGTCCTGTTTGGCACAATAATAGAGTTAGTTGAAGAACTAATCGCAAATTTTTTGCTTATGAAAAAAATTATTACCCTAGCAATTTGTTTACATATAATGCCGAGCCTTTTCGCTCAACATGTAAATTACGAAACTGATTCGAAATGGTTTTTTGGACTTAACGTTGGTGCCGCATGGAACACTACCGATGTTAAAAATGAAACCAATGTCGGATACGGATTTCTTCTTGGAAGAAGTTTCAATTACGGATACGGAAAAAGAACAAGCTTTGATTTGCGATTAAGATATTTGCGCGGAACATGGTACGGTCAAGATTATGATACAACTGATCTTACTGACTATAGCCCTTCTTATATGGCTCCAGGTCTACAGAGCTATAAGGACGATCCTGGTTTTACAGTGAATAACTTCCGGACGGACGTTCATGAATTAGGCCTTGAATTGGCTATTCATGCCAACCGTCTTCGAGCACGTTCAGGTTGGGATCCATACATTTTTGGAGGAATAAACCTTGCGTGGAATCAAACGAATGCAAACTTGGTTCAAAACGATCCATTCTTTCCTACATCGAGTCAATACCAATATGATTCAGTAGACATTTCAGAATCATATATTAATTTTATTGAGGACGGTACATACGATACGCCAATGAACGAAGGAAGTCTATTCGATGGTTGGAACGTGAATGTTATGCCAAGCCTTGGTATTGGTGTTGGGTATTATTTTGGGCCTCGTTTCTCGGTTGGAATTGAGCACAAAACAACGTTCGCATTGAAAGATGATTGGGACGGTTACGAAGATTTAGAAAAGAGATGGGGAATGTTTGAAAATGACGTTTACCATTACACAAATGGATACTTAAGATTCCATATCAAAGGAAAAGGAAGTGCAATAATTGAACCTCCGGTAGATCAAACGCCGATTACGCCAGTTGCAGCATGTAACGACCCTGTTATAAGATTCATTAGACCATCTTCGAATAATACTGATGTTAGCGAACAAATTTATCAGCTTCGTGCTAAGGTTGACTTCGTAGGGGGAAGAAATAATATCGTTGTTCGTGTGAACAATCTAGAAACAACGAATTTCTTTTATGATGAAAATACAAATGAGATAGAAGGAAACTTAGTTCTTGTTGAAGGAGAAAATACAATTACAATTACAGCAACAAATGGTTGTGGTTCAGATGTGGAAACGAGAAACATTAATTATCTGACGTGTAAAGATCCAATTGTGAGCTTTATTAATCCATCTCATAACAATTTCAACGTTGACAAAGCACAATATGTTGTAAGTGCGTCAATTGCTAACGGAGGAACGATTTCTTACTCAGTGAACGGAGTTGTATCATCGAATTTCTATTATACAGCTTCGAACGGTAGTTTTGAAAGTAACGTTACTTTGAGACCGGGAAGCAATACGATTCAAATTACAACAACGAATGATTGTGGTTCTGCAATGGAGACAGTTAATGTCATTTTTACGAATTGTCAAGACCCAAATACGGAGTTCCTTATTGGAAATGGATCTACAATGTCTACGGATGTTGTGAATGCAAATGTTCAAGCTTACGTTTACGGTGTGTCAAATCAAAACGCAATTGGATTTAGAGTGAATGGAGCAAACAAGCCATTTACATTTAACCCAACGAATAATATCTTACAAAGTCTTGTAGCATTGTCGCCAGGTCAGAACACCATCCAAATTACTTCGGGTAATGACTGTGGAACAGCAACTGAAACAATCACGATTTATTACAATCCTTGTATAGATCCAACGGTTAGTATACTGACTCCCGCGAATGGTATTACTACTGCTTCAGGATCGATTCCAGTTTCGGCATCTTTCTCAAACATAACGAGCGCAAGCCAAGTTGTGATGTATGTTAACGGAGTTGGTGTGTCAGGAGGGTCTTACAATTCGAATACACATACGTATACGAACACTGCAGCATTAAATGCAGGATCAAATACGATTCAAATTGTTGCAACGAATGATTGCGGTACTGATTCTGAAACTGTAACAGTGAATTACAGCGCACCATGTCCTAAACCGACAATTTCTGGTGTTGCAAGTTCACCTGTTGTTTCGAGTCCTAACTTACCTGTTCAAGTGATTGTTCCGAACATTACTTCTGCAAGTCAAGTAACAATGACGGTAAACGGAATTAATATAAGCGGAGGATCATACAATAGTTCAACACACGTATACACAAGTAATGTTGTATTGCAACCTGGTTCAAACACAATCATTGTGTCTGCAACGAACCGATGTGGAACAGCAAGTTATTCTTTTGTAACGACGTATACAGAGCCTTGTGATTTACCAATTATAACAATGGTTAATCCAATTTCTTCTCCACTTCAGTCGGCGACACCTAATTTAACTGTTCAATCATCAATTTTGAACATTACTTCAGGAACGCAAGTTTCAATGACTGTAAACGGTGTAGTTGACGGAAATGGGACATACAGCAGCTTAACACATATTTACCAAAATGGAGTAAAACTTCAAACAGGCGAAAATGCAATTGTTATTACTGCGACAAACGCATGTGGAACGGTTACGACAACTGTTATTGTAAACTATTCGCCATGTTTAGTGCCTGTTATTGCTATAACATCGCCAGTAACGAGTATGACTCAGAGCGGAACGACTGTAGTTACAGCTTCAGTTCAAAATGTAAGTTCTGTGAATCAAATTCAACTTTTGGTGAACGGAGCAGTAGTTGCAGGTTCATATAGTAACTTGACTGGGATTTTCCAAAGCAATGTTGCTTTGGCTCAGGGAACGAATGTAATTCAAATCACGGCAACGAATGGTTGTGGTTCTGATTCAGAAATGAAAGCGATTACGTTCCAGCCTTGTTTGGCTCCAGTTGTTCAAATTATTGCACCAACGGCGCCAACAACATCAAGCGCAACAGTTGCGGTTCAAGTGGCTGCAATGAATGTCACGGCTGCGAATCAAATTAACTTGTATGTTAATGGTTCAAGCATTAGTGGGTCATACAACAGTGTTACTAATATATACAGTGCGAATGTGACTTTACAAAGCGGATCAAATGTAATTTCCGTAACAGCAACGACAAGTTGTGGTTCAGACACTAAAACAATAGCGATTCGTTACGACGAGCCATGTGATCAACCTGTAGTTAATATTTTAGCACCAGTTTCTGGAACCCAAACAACAGCAGCATCAGTTCAATTGCAAGCGACTGTTGCAAACATTACTTCAGCAGGTCAGGTCAATGCAACTGTAAACGGAGTAACAATTAGTGGCGGGACATATAGCCCAGCAACGCAAATTTATCAAGCGAATGTAACTTTACAAAACGGTCAAAATACAATCATTATTTCAGCAACGAACAGATGTGGATCTGACTCTAAATCAGTTGTAGTTGTTAAGAATGTAGTTGTTGAACCAACAATGGTTATTTGTCACCACCCTCCGGGGAATCCAACAAATACACAACAGTTGACGATTCCTGTATCAGCATGGGCTGTGCACCAAGCACACGGTGATACGCAAGGCGATTGCCCTCCATTTGTTGAAGAAACAATGGTTATTTGTCATCACCCTCCGGGGAATCCCACGAATACACAACAGTTGACGATTCCAATATCGGCATGGGCAGCACACCAGGCGCATGGAGATACGCAAGGCGATTGCCCTCCTGTTGTTGAAGAAACGATGATTATATGTCATCACAATACGGGAGCATTTAAGACTACAGAAGAAATGGAGATCCCAGTTTCTGAGTGGGCAGCGCATCAGGCCCATGGAGATACAGAAGGACCTTGCCCTATTGACGAGCCAGTTGTTCCAGTTGGAAGTAATACGATTACGATTTGCCACCATCCTCCAGGAGACCCTGATAACACACAAACAATTCAGATTCCATTATCTGCTTGGGCAGCTCACGAAGCTCACGGAGATAAATTAGGATCTTGTTCAGGAACAGACTTAAATGGAGCTGGTTTACCAGGAGGCCAAGGCACACAAGGTACTGGCGTCGGAGGTGTAGGAACAGTTGGGGTTGGTGACGCCGGAACAGGCGGAGGACTTACCCCAGGTGGCGGAACAACGGGTACTGGAGGTACTACTGGAACTGGAACCACAGGAACAGGAGGCACTGGCGGTGGTGGAACTATCGGCGGCGGAACTGTTGGTACCGGTGGAACTGGCGGAACCGGTGGTGGAAATAAATCTCAAGAAGAAGAGAAGGAGAAAGAAGCCAATCGCAAAGCAATTGAAGCTGCTGCAAAAGTTAAAGCAGCAAAAGAAGCCGAGGCAAAAAGAAGAGCGGAAGAAATTGCTAAACAAAAGGCTGCGGAGGCGGCAAAGTTGAAAGCCGCTGCCGCTGCTAAAGAAAAAGCTGCACAAGAAGCGAAAGCCAAAGCAGATGCTGAAGCAAAAACAAAGGCTGCGGAAGCTGCAAAGTTGAAAGCCGCTGCCGCTGCTAAAGAAAAAGCTGCACAAGAAGCGAAAGCCAAAGCAGACGCTGAAGCAAAAACAAAGGCTGCTGAGGCTGCAAAGTTGAAAGCCGCTGCCGCTGCCAAGGAAAAAGCTGCACAAGAAGCGAAAGCCAAGGCAGATGCTGAAGCAAAAAAGAAGGCTGATGAGTTAAAACGTAAAGCCGCAGAGGAGGAAGAAAAAGGAGGCGGAAAATAGCCGAATTTGAACAATAAATGAAAC
>CALKOP010000076.1 GCA_938091155.1 uncultured Flavobacteriales bacterium
GTCTGATAATTATGAAAATGCACTACTTGGTTATAACGAGGCAAAAATCATTAAGCCTGACGAGTCTTACCCAAACGATCAAATTGCGTTAATCACCAAAACACAGCTGGAATTGGCTGAAAATGAGAGGTTATCAATTGAAAATCAAGCAAAGGATAAGGCTTATGAAGGTTTGTTAGCAGATGCAAACAATCTACTAAAAAGAGGAGAATATGAAGAAGCTCGTTCCACATTCGAATCAGCCCTGGAAAAAAGACCAAATGGTGACAGGCCAAGGTTGAAGCTAGAAGAAATCAACAAAATTCTTCTGAATATTCAATTAAAGGATCAAAAGGAAAAAGAGATTGAGACTGAACTACGACAATATGAGAGTCTGGTTGAATTAGCCAATGAAGAATTAGAGTCTCAAGATTTAAACAGTGCGAAATCAAACTATCTGAAAGCACTTGATCTTAGGCCTAGTGAGCAATATCCAAAGAACCAAATCAAGGTAATTGAAAGCCTATTAAAGGAACAAGATTTGGAAGCTAGGTTTAAAGAACAATTGACCAGCGCAGACGCTGCAGTTGCTCGTAAAGATTATGATTCTGCAATCGCTTCGTATCAAAAAGCTTCAGTCATTAAAACAAAGGACCTATATCCAAAAAAACAAATTGATGTTATTAAACGCTTAAGGCAAGAGGAAAAAGAACGAAAAGAAGAATTGGCTAAAAATGCAAAAACCGAAGAAGTCTATGATGAATTGATTCTGCAGGCTGATGGATTTTTTAAAGCTGAAGAGTATTCATCTGCCATTTCCAAGTATGAAGAAGCGAAGCAATTCACGTCAAATGTTGACTATGTGAATAATCAAATAGCCTCTTCTGAGAAAAAGCGAAAGGAGAAATTGGAGTCTGATGCCCAAATTCAAGGATTAGCCGAACAAGAAGAAAAATATCAAGATGCAATTACTAAAGCGGATAATTATTTAGATGAAAAAGATTATAACAACGCCTTGACAAAGTATAACCAAGCAGCTTCACTAAATAATGAAAAGGTATATCCTAAAGAACAAATTGAATTAATATCCGGATTGATAAATGACGAAAGGCTAGCAAGAGAAAAGGCAGCAGAGACAGCAGAGACTAATGCTCGTCAGGCAGAATTAAGTCTGAAATATGAAGAGGCTATTAAGATGGCTGATGGATTTATGGGCAATGAGGATTATCAGAGAGCAAAATTGAAATATAAAGAGGCGTATGAAATTGACCAATCCAACTCATATGCTCAAAATCAAATAAAGTCCATAGAAAACCTCCTTGCTGAAATGAAGAATGCTTCTGAAGCAGAGGAGATGCAAAGATTAAAATACAATGATCTATTGAAAACAGGAGATCAAGCTGTTGTCTCAGGTGATTGGAACCAAGCAAGAGATGCCTTCCAAAATGCGTTAGAAATTTACCCAGCAGAGAAGGTCCCCGCAAGCCGCCTTAAAGAGATTGACCAGTTAGAGTCAAATGAAAAAGAAGATGAGATGAGGCAATTATTTAATGAAACAATCGAGATTGCAGACGCTTTATTTTTATCAAAGGACTTGGACGCTGCATTAGAGAAGTACAATGAAGCTCTGACATTGAAAGACGACCCGCATGCAAACGCGAGAGTTGCTAAAATCAAAGAGTTAAAAGACTCGAAACCGGATGATACAATTGAGAAAACTACCGAGAAGAGACAGGTTACGGAAGAAACATTTAAAGAAGGAAATGCTCAGGTAACGATTAGAACGATTAGCGTAGGTAGCAGAGTTGATATTTACAAACGTGTTGTACACTCATGGGGAGGCAAATATTATTTCCTCAATGATCAACCCATACCAGAATTAATATGGAATCGAGATTCAGAATAACATTATGTAAACATCACTAAAAAAAATCACAGCCTCTGTGCTAATTATTGCAACACTTTTCTTTGCCACGATAGCAGTTCTCTCTATATGGGATTTAATACAGGTTGAGAAAATATTTCAAAAAAGTTTTTTCACACTCATCATCATTTTCTGCGCATCTGGCATGATGCTCTTCATATTCACGAATTTCTCTAAGATTTCAAGGAGTGAAGATGGGTCGAAATGATAAGAGTATTGTCTTTCTCATAGATATTTCTATTTTTAATATCTAATACAAACCTTAATGAAAACCACAACGATGTCGCTGGATGAAGCGCTCAAAGAATTCTTTGGATTTGACAGTTTCAAGGGAATGCAGCGAGATGTTGTTCAATGTGTTCTTGATGGATCCGACACATTTGTAATTATGCCAACAGGGGGTGGTAAATCACTTTGCTATCAACTACCTGCATTGATACAAGATGGTACCGCCATAATAATTTCACCGCTAATCGCCTTAATGAAAAACCAGGTTGATTCAATCAGAAGTTTTGGAACGAATGATAATATCGCACACTTTTTAAATAGCTCACTTAATAAGACGGAAATAACTCAGGTCAAATCTGATGTAACGGATGGATTTACAAAAATGCTTTATATGGCTCCCGAGTCATTGAATAAGCAAGAAAATCTAGACTTTCTGCGATCGGTTAAAATCTCCTTTGTTGCTGTTGATGAAGCGCATTGTATTTCTGAATGGGGTCATGATTTTAGACCAGAATATAGGAGAATTAAAGAAATGATTAAGGGAATAGATGTTACTATTCCTGTTATGGCTTTAACTGCAACAGCAACCCCCAAGGTACAATCGGATATTCAAAAGAACTTGGCAATGGTAGACGCTAAAGTTTTTAAAGCTTCATTTAATAGACCAAACCTTTTCTATGAGGTAAGACCGAAAATAGAACCGGAAAAACAACTCATTAGATACATTAAAGAGCATGAAGGGAAATCTGGAATCATCTATTGTTTGAGTCGAAAAAAGGTAGAGGAAATAGCTGAAACTTTACAAGTCAATGGAATTAAAGCATTGGCCTATCATGCGGGATTTGACGCGGGTACACGATCCAGACATCAGGATATGTTCTTAATGGAAGACGTTGATGTAATTGTTGCCACCATTGCCTTTGGCATGGGTATAGACAAACCTGATGTACGTTTTGTAGTCCATTATGATATTCCTAAGAGTTTGGAAGGTTACTATCAGGAAACTGGTAGAGCCGGTCGAGATGGAGGTGAAGGCCGCTGCATAGCTTTCTATGATTACAAGGATGTTGAAAAGCTCGAAAAATTCATGCATGGAAAACCTGTGGCTGAGCAGGAGGTGGGCCGTCAACTATTAGATGAAGTAGTATCCTATGCTGAAACGGCAATATCAAGAAGAAAGTTCTTGCTAAACTATTTTGGCGAATCTTGGGACGAAGTGAGTGGTGATGGTGCTAACATGGACGACAACTCAGTAAATCCAAAAGAAAAAGTTGAATTTATAACTGAAATGAAATTGCTATATAAAGTCATTAAAGGCACAAAGGAGCGATTCAAATCAAAGCATATTATCAACGTTTTGGCTGGCAATAACACATCTGAGGTAAGTACCTATAGACACAATACTTCAGAGCTATTTGGAATTGGGAAAGAAACTGATGCCAAAATGTGGATGGCGGCAATACGACAAGCTATCGTTAAGGGTTATCTATACAAGGACATCGAGACCTATGGAGTATTAAAGGTAACGGCAATGGGTAACGACTTTATTGCCAACCCACCAGATTCCTTCATTGTACACAAGGATCACGATTATATATCTCAACTTAAGAATGCAGATTCTGTTATAATTAATTCTAAGTCGAGTGGAGCAGCAATGGATGAAGTTCTTCTTAAACTCCTTAAGGAACTTAGGAAAAAGATATCAAAGCAAAAGAATGTACCCCCATTTGTAGTTTTTCAGGATCCATCTCTTCAAGATATGGCGAATCAATATCCAATAACCATTGACGAGTTAAAAAACATTCAGGGTGTTGGATCAGGTAAGGCAATTAAATTCGGAAAACCCTTTATAGAGTTAATTTTAGATTATGTCGAAGAAAACGACATAGAACGACCACAAGACATGGTTGTGAAGTCTGTTGTCAATAAATCTGGCCGCAAAGTTTATATTATTCAAGGAATAGATCGTAAGATTCCTTTGGTCGATATTGCGAAAACCAAGGGTATGGAGTTTGATGAATTGCTAGAAGAGCTAGAACATATTATTGATAGCGGAACTAGACTAAACATTGACTATTATATCAATGATGAAATTGATGAGGATAAACAAGATGAGGTTCATAATTACTTTATGGAAGCTGAGTCCCCGGATGTTGACGAGGCTTTAGAAGAACTGGGTAGTGATGATTATACTACTGAAGAGATCAGACTTCTTCGCATCAAATTCATGTCTGAAATAGCAAACTAATCCCATAATTACTAAACGTAAAAAAGCCTGCATCACTTGATGCAGGCTTTTTTTATTTCAAATTGTTTTAGAGCTTAAGAATCCGCTTCTCCTTTATCGCCTTCCTTCTTAGTCTTAGACTTTGCTTTTTTCTTAACCTTTATAAAAATATCCTCCGTTTCGCCATTTAGATCTGCGTGTAGAGTATCACCTTCATCAATATTTGCTTTTATGATTTCTTCAGCCATTGGATCTTCAAGATACTTTTGAATTGCCCTTTTCAATGGCCGAGCTCCATATTTCTCATCAAACCCCTTTTCGGCAATAAAATCTTTTGCTTTATCAGTAAGTGTGAGTTTATAACCCATATCGATTACCCTTGAAAACAATGACTTTAGCTCAATATCAATTATTTGATGAATATCCTCCTTCTTAAGATTGTTGAATAGCACGACATCATCAATACGATTCAAGAACTCAGGCGCAAATGCATTTTTAAGCGCCTTTTCAATAACACCTTTCGCTATATCATCGGCTTGAGCTTCTTTAGACTTCGTACTGAAACCAACCCCTAAACCAAAGTCCTTAAGTTGGCGTGACCCAATATTTGAAGTCATAATGACGATTGTATTTCTGAAATCAATCTTTCTACCTAGACTATCAGTGATTTGTCCATCATCAAGCACTTGCAACAGTAGATTAAAGACATCAGGATGCGCTTTTTCAATCTCATCTAAAAGGACAACAGAGTAGGGGCGCCTTCTAACCTTTTCCGTCAATTGTCCGCCTTCTTCATAACCTACGTATCCTGGAGGTGCACCAACCAATCTCGAAACAGCAAACTTCTCCATATACTCACTCATATCTATTCGGATTAATGAATCCTCTTTATCGAATAGATATTTAGAAAGAACCTTAGCTAATTGCGTTTTTCCGACACCTGTTGGACCTAGAAAAATGAACGTTCCAATTGGTTTATTTGGATCTTTAAGTCCAGCTCTGTTCCTGCGAATAGATTTAGCAACTTTCATAATCGCATCATTCTGTCCAACAACTGAACCTTGAAGCTCCTTATGCATTTCAATTAATCGTCCACTTTCTTTTTGAGCAATTCGTTGTGTCGGAACACCTGTCATCATGGCAACAACTTCAGCTACATTATCCTCTGTAACCGTCTCTCGATGATTTTTAGTAGCTTCTTCCCATTTCTTCTTTTCAGATTCCAGATCTTCAATTAACTGTCTTTCGGTATCTCGAAGTTTAGCTGCCTCCTCATATTTTTGACTGCGAACAACTCTATTCTTTTCATCCTTAATATCCTCAATCTTTTTTTCAATTTCAATGATTGCTTTTGGGACATTAATGTTGCTAATATGAACCCTAGATCCTGCTTCATCAAGTGCGTCTATGGCTTTGTCAGGCAAATATCTATCACTTATGTATCGGTCCGTAAGGCTTACGCAAGCTTTTAGCGCCTCTTCTGTGTAATTTACGTTATGATGCTTCTCGTAATTATCCTTTATGTTTTTTAGAATCTGGAGAGTCTCATCAGGGGTGGTTGGTTCAATAATCACCTTTTGAAATCTACGTTCTAATGCTCCATCTTTCTCAATATATTGACGGTATTCGTCAAGCGTTGTTGCTCCTATGCATTGAATTTCACCTCTCGCTAAAGCGGGCTTAAACATATTTGAGGCGTCTAAAGATCCAGATGCTCCACCAGCGCCAACAAGAGTGTGTATTTCATCAATAAACAAAATGACATCAGGCGATTTCTCTAACTCATTCATTACGGCCTTCATACGCTCTTCGAACTGACCTCGATACTTTACGTTGAACAATTCTAAGAGCTAAACCTTCGGCAATGGCAGATTTTCCAACTCCTGGCTCACCAATGAGAATAGGGTTGTTCTTTTTCCTTCTAGATAAGATCTGTGATACACGCTCAATTTCTTTTTCACGGCCAACAATTGGGTCAAGTTTATTATCCTCAGCCATCTTAGTTAGATCTCTTCCGAAATTATCCAGAACCGGAGTTTTAGATTTCGATTCAGCTCCTTTTCGAGCTACTGTGCCTGAACTAGGCGCGCCACCAAAAGAAGATTCGTCGTCCTCATCTTCATCGTCTTGAGGCGAGTCAGCGTAATCGGCTCTTGGCGTATCTTGTGTTAACATAGTTTCTAATTCAATTTTCACCCGTTCGTATGTAATGCTAAAAGCAGATAGCGCTCGAGACGCGACATTGTTTTCATCTTTCAAAATTGAAAGCAATAAATGCTCTGTACCTATCAAGTTGCTTTTAAAAAGCTTTGCTTCTAGATAAGTTATTTTCAGTGTCTTCTCTGCTTGCTTCACCAATGGTATGTTACCCAAACTATTTAAAGGCTTGTTTGTCTTCTCCACGGATCTAACTGAGTTTTCAATCAGTTTCCTCAATTCAACTAAATCAACCTCTAGTTTGAGCAGAATTTTAATTGCAACTCCATCTCCTTCGCGTATCATGCCTAATAGAAAATGTTCCGTGCCGATATAGTCATGTCCTAAACGAAGGGCTTCTTCTCGGCTAAACGAAATCACATCCTTTACTCTAGGTGAAAAATTTGTATCCATATTGTTTATTTCTTGCTTCTCTTACTCAATGATTGTACCGCAGCAAAGTATGAGATTTTTGATCTTATCCAAAGCTAGGTTTACTTTATTGTTGAAAACCCATGAAACGCCACATATACTAACAGAATTTTGTTTAAAAATGTGCTGAGGCCAAGGGTCATAAAACGAATCCCCCGAGTTACCTTCGAGCACTTGGGAAAGCCAGATAGATTCTGACTTTTCACAACCTTATTAAGACAACATGGCAGAAGGAGAAAAGATTATTGCGGTCAATATAGAAGATGAAATGAAAACAGCCTACATCGATTATTCGATGTCGGTTATTGTTTCTAGAGCATTACCAGATGTGAGGGATGGCCTAAAACCAGTTCACAGGCGTGTACTATATGGTATGCTTGACCTAGGCGTACTATCCAATAGAGCACATAAAAAGTCCGCAAGAATTGTCGGTGAAGTATTGGGTAAGTATCACCCACATGGTGATTCCTCGGTATATGACACAATGGTTCGTATGGCTCAATATTGGTCGTTGAGGTACCCATTAGTAGATGGACAAGGCAACTTTGGCTCCATTGACGGTGACAGTCCCGCTGCAATGCGTTATACAGAAGCACGCTTAAGAAAAATTGCGGAAGAGTTGTTGGCTGATATCGACAAAGAGACGGTAGATTATCAGCTGAATTTTGATGATTCACTGAAAGAGCCAACTGTTCTTCCAGCTGGATTTCCAAACCTATTAGTAAATGGAAGTTCCGGTATTGCTGTGGGTATGGCTACAAATATGCCACCTCACAACCTAACGGAGATCATAAATGGTATTGTCGCATATATTGACAATCGAGATATAACAATTGCTGAGTTAATGCAATTTGTAAAAGCTCCTGATTTCCCGACTGGGGGAACAATTTATGGTTACGAAGGGGTGAAATCTGCCTTTGAAGAGGGTAGAGGCCGAATCGTAATGAGGGGTGAAACAAACATTGAAGAAGACAATAATGGGCGCGCTACAATTATTGTAACTGAAATTCCTTACCAAGTAAATAAATCCGATATGATTCAGCGTACTGCTGAATTGGTTAATGAAAAGAAAATTGAAGGCATTCGGGATATTCGAGATGAATCGGATAGAACAGGAATGCGAATTGTGTATGAACTAAAGAGTGACGCAATTCCAAATGTGGTTCAGAATCACCTGTTTAAATACACATCGCTGCAGACGAGCTTTAGTGTAAATAACATTGCATTGGTTAAGGGACGTCCTATTGCTCTGAACTTGAAAGACATGATGGTTCATTATGTTGACCATCGCCACGAAGTTGTCATTCGAAGAGCGGAATTTGAATTAAGAAAGGCTGAAGAAAGAGCACATATTCTTGAAGGATTACTCATCGCTTTGGATAATTTAGATGCTGTTATTAGCTTAATCCGTGGATCCAAAACACCAGACGAAGCGAGGGATGGATTAATAGAAAAGTTCAAGTTGAGTGAGGTTCAAGCAAGAGCAATTCTAGATATGCGCCTTCAGAGATTGACTGGCCTAGAAAGAGCCAAGATCAAAGAGGAATTTGATGGCTTGATGAAAACTATCGAAGGTTTGAAAGGATTATTGAGCACCGAATCACTTCGTATGGAGATGATCAAAACGGAATTGCTTGAAATCAAAGAAAAGTATGGAGATGAGCGAAGAACTAAAATTGTTCATGCGGCTGGAGATTTCCGGATAGAAGATATGATTCCTAATGAAGAAGTGGTAGTTACTATTTCTCATATGGGCTACATGAAACGCACTGCATTAACCGAATATAGAAGACAGAGTAGAGGCGGGGTTGGTAGTAAAGGAACCGCTACAAGAAATGAAGATTTCTTGGCTAACCTCTTTATTGCAACAACACATAACTACCTTTTAGTCTTTACGGAAAAAGGGAAATGTTTTTGGATGCGCGTTTTTGAAATACCTGAAGGCTCTAAAGCGTCCAAGGGTAGAGCCATCCAGAACCTGTTAAACATTGAACCAGATGATAAAGTATTGGCTTATATCAATGTGGAAAGTCTTACAGATGAAGATTTCTTGAATAATCACTTTATAATGATGTGTACCAAGAATGGGGTAATCAAAAAGACACCATTAGAAGCTTATAGCCGTCCTAGAACAAATGGGATTATTGCCATTGGAATTCGCGAAGGGGATAGATTACTAGAAGCCAGACTTACTAATGGTAACAACCATATTATTATGGCTTTAAAATCAGGTAAGGCAATACACTTTAGCGAATCCGCTGTTAGATCTATGGGACGAGGGGCTAGTGGTGTTAGAGGAATAACATTAGCTAATCCTAAAGATGAAGTAATAGGTATGATTTGTATACAAGACTCAACGGTTGACACCGTTTTAGTTGTTTCTGAAAAAGGTTATGGCAAACGCACCGAGGTTGAAGATTACCGAATCACAAACAGGGGTGGAAAAGGAGTGAAAACTCTAAATGTTACCGATAAAACGGGCGGGCTCATTGCCATTAAAAATGTGACCGATGAAAATGATTTGATGATCATTAATAAATCAGGCGTTACTATCAGAATGTCCGTAGCTGAGTTAAGAACAATGGGAAGAGCCACGCAAGGTGTTAAGCTAATAAATCTTCGAAAGAATGATGAGATTGCCGCAGTTGCAAAAGTTCCTGCCATGGAAGACGAAGAGCTTGACGAAGATCTTGAAGGTGGAGATGATACGATAGAAGGAAATGAAAGCTCTGAACCAGAAAGTGACGATGCCGAATCGTAATTCCAAAATTTGGCTTTATACTTGATTCTCTAACTTTAAATCAAATTTTTTTGAATTTATAATGAAACGATTATTTATTTTCTTACTGCTATGCGGTTCAACAGCATTGGTAAATGCACAAGGGGCTAAGGTTTTGAACGCCTATAATTATATGAATGATCAGGAGCTATTGAAGGCAAAAGCTGAAATAGAACCTGCCATCGATCATATAAAAACAATGGAAAATGCCAAAACATGGTACTATCGAGGTTTGATTTATGAGAACATATATAAGAACTCATTTGCCAAGGACGAAAAATCAGGTGAGGTTTTGTACCCAGAACTTGAGCCGGCTAGGGAAGGAGCGGTATTAACGAGTATCGAGTCTTACAAAAAAGCCATCGCGATTGGAAGTAAGAAAATCAACATGGCAGAGGTTAAGCAGCATCATGCTGAAATGTCTAAATGGGCATATCAGGAAGGTGTCAATTATTATAACCTAAAGGACTATAGCAACGCAGCAAATTTATTTGCAAAGTGCTATGAGGTTAAGTTAGATTACGACATGGTTGACAATGAAGCTGCATATAATGCTGGTTTAGCCTATAAGTTGGCTGGTGACCAAGGTAAGGTAGAAGAGTTTCTTCGAATTTGTATTCAGAATGAGTTCAAAGCAGAGCAAGTTTATTTAGATCTATTACATATGTATGGTCAAGATGAAGCGGACGCTGACA
>CALKOP010000077.1 GCA_938091155.1 uncultured Flavobacteriales bacterium
GAATAGAAAAGCTTTTAATGATTCTATCAAGGAGCTCAAAAAAGAGGCTTTAAAAACTTCGAAACAAGGAGTTATTGCCGCTTTAACGGGAATGAAAGATCGTCCAAATCGAGAAATACTACTTAAATTTTCACCGTATCCCGTTCACATAATCGCAAGTGATATGGATCCTCGAATCCCATTCGAAGAGTCTCAATACTTGGCTGATATTTCCGCAGAGATTTGCTTACAGGAGATAAACGGTTGTGGCCACATGAGTTACATTGAAGCATTTGATGAAACCATTAACTGCATTGAAAAAAGTCTAAAATGATTACTGATTATTAATTCTTTCTAGTAGGGCTTTGATACCGGAACTGAGCAGCTTCACTTGACCACCAAAGCCTCGGGTGTTTACGTAAATCGTATTGTGCTTATCAGAAACCTCTTGTACAGGCCTGACTTTTGAATAGTAATAGGTGGCGATTGACTTTCTATTTATCCCTTTTGGTGTCTTTAGCGGGGCTGGATGACCATGAAAAGATATCTCATTGGTTTCAAATATGACGCATCGGTTTAGGTTTGGGGCAATACGAGCTATCTGGTCTTTTTTACCATTAGATAAATCCCATAATTCTAAGTGTCCCTCATATTGGTCTTGCCAATCATTGTTCATATAGACTATGACATTAAGGCGCCTGTGATGTTTGGTTTCTGGATGAATGTTATAATCTACATGAACGTTTAAAAACGCTCCATTTACTGATTGGTGCAGACCACCTCCAAAAAGCGTTGGATCTGAAAGAATGGGTTCTTTTATCTCGGTAATAATCTGAAGCCAATTAACGAAAACAGGTGAGTTTAATTCGTCAAACACATTTTGCATAGTTGAGCTTGGTTCAAACTCGGATTTCTGAAACTTATTTTTTTGGTTGATGTAAGTTGTTCCGTTCCAGTCATCATTTATTTTAGGATACTCATCTAAGATTTCATCAATCCTTTCATCTTTGAAAATCCCATCAAATGACACAAACCGGAAAGGTTTGGCTGATTGAAAATCCTTTTTAATACTTCGAGCTCTGTGCTTAAGCCCGGCCATGTTCAAATAACTTGTTTTGTCAGACATAGATCAAATGTAATCTCTTCGGTCCTTGGTTGTAATGGATTATTAAATCTGCCAATTATCAATAATCTAGGCGTAAGTCATTATTTTTAGAATAGTTCTCATATTCTCCATTTGGTTCAATAAAAAACAATTGGCCATGGAAGCAGCACAATCAATTCTGTCAATCCAAGGAGAGTCGATAATCTTAAGTGCCACTAAACCTCGTTTTATAGTCAGGTCTAATGAAGCTGCAGAGTTTAATGGTTATGCTATTATATCTATTGGGTTTTTATTGTGGTTATCACAGGGGGCGCTTTTGTTCGCTGTGCAGCATTTGATTCAATCTGGAAAATATCCATTATTGAGGCGTTTTCAATGTTGGCCATGACATGCATGCTCGCATGAGCACCCATGAAGCTGGTAACAAGATCAACCGTATTGGCATTATTGGTTGACGTGTTAATGGCGGGGGGTTCCATTTTATAAAAAGCATTCAGCGTGAAGCTTTAGATGTGAATGGATTATTAGGTTAAAACGACTTCCAACCTTGCGCCTTTATTTGTATTTCTTCACCTTGTGGATATACGGTTGCTGCTCCTGAAGCTTTGTCGCTAATGTGACCCACGATTACAACTTCTTTTACTTTGGATATTTTCTCAAAATCGGACTGTCTAACAGTGAATAGCAATTCATAGTCTTCGCCTCCGTTGAGTGCACAAACGCTCGGCTCCAAACCAAACTCTTGACACTGTGCAGCTGTTGATGCATCAATAGGAATTTTCTCTTCATAAATGCGAACTCCGCAATCACTCTGTTTGCACAAGTGCAATAATTCCGACCCAAGCCCGTCTGAAATGTCAATCATACTAGTGGGTTTAATGCCCTGTTCCTTTAATACCGCAATCACATCGGCTCTTGGCTCAGGTTTTAGTATTCTTTCCAATACATAATCAAAGCCCTCTAAATCAGGCTGTACATTTGGATTTTCTTTCCATACTTCTTTTTCGCGCTCTAAGATTTGTAGGCCAATATACGCACCTCCTAAATCGCCACTTACACACACTAAGTCGTGCTCTTGCGCCCCACTTCTATAGGTGACGTCTTCTTTTGCAACACTGCCAATTGCAGTAATACTAATAATAAGCCCTGTTAGACTAGACGTGGTGTCGCCTCCGACTAGATCAACATCATAGCGTTCACATGCTTCAGATATACCGCTATATAATTCATCCATGGCTTCAATTGGAAACCGACTTGATACCGCAATAGAAACAGTTATTTGAGTCGGTGTACCGTTCATCGCGTAAATGTCACTAAGATTTACAGAAACAGCTTTATAGCCTAGGTGTTTGATTGGAGTATAGCTCATGTCAAAGTGAACCCCCTCTACCAGCATATCGGTGCTTATAAGCTCATAATGGTCACCTCGATCTATAACCGCAGCATCATCACCAACTCCTTTTATTGTTGATGCCTGAGTTGTTTTTAAATCCTTGGTTAAGTGCTCAATAAGACCAAATTCTCCAAGTTGACTCAATTCTGTTCTGTCGCTCATTTGTACTTATTTATAAAAATTCATTTCGTCCACATACTTCCAGACAGGTTCTGTCAATAAATACCGAACATCCTTATTTTCTTGTATCGATTTCCTGATGAAACTAGCTGAAATTTTCATCATTGGTGCATCTATTATGGAAACACTTGCATGCCTAATCAACTCGCTTTTGTTTGCTTTAGCAACAAGTAAACTAGTATCTGATTCAATTCGTGGGTACACCAATATTTTATGTTGCTCCAAAATGGATTCAAAGTTTTTCCATTTGTGAAAGCTATTGAGATTATCCTCACCCATTATTAGGCTGAAATTATGGTTTGGATGTTTGTCTTTTAAGTAGGTAAGTGTGTGTGTTGTATAAGACGGTTGTGGTAAATCAAATTCAACGTTACTCGCCCTTAATTTTGGATTGTCATCAATAGCCTGCTGCACTAAGGACAAGCGATGATGATCCGAAAGCAGAGATGCCTTGCTCTTGTTCGGACTTTGTGGAGATACTACAAACCAAACCTCATCCAAATGTGAGTATTCAGCCATGTGATTAGCAATGATCAAATGACCAACGTGAATTGGGTTAAAGCTTCCGAAAAATAATCCAATGTTTTTACTCATCACTTAGGAATGCGGTGATGCGCTCTTTGGCACTATTAACGGCAATATCGAGTTCTTTATTTACCAATTCGAAATCGAATTCTGTTCCCATGGCGAGCTCTTCGTTGGCCTTGGCCAACCTAATTTGTATTTTTTCCTCCGATTCGGTTTGTCTGAATCTAAGTCTTGCTTCTAGGGCTTCCACAGATGGTGGCATCACAAAAACGGAAAGGGCATTATCTCCAAACTTTTCTTTTAAAGCAATACCGCCATAAACATCTACATCAAATATGACCACATTTCCAGACTCCCAAATTCGGGCAATTTCTGATTTGAGTGTTCCATAGAATTGATCGGGATAAACTTCTTCCCATTCTAGGAATCCATCTCTATCTACCGAGTCTTTAAACCCATTGACACCCAGAAAATAGTAATCTTTTCCATGGTTTTCTTCACCTCTTGGCGCTCTGC
>CALKOP010000078.1 GCA_938091155.1 uncultured Flavobacteriales bacterium
GCTTAAAAACGGAGAATGATTTAAAAGTCCATTGGATTCATTAAATTTGAGTAAAAATACATAAGGTGGATATACCCAATTGGGATTATCCAATTGTTGTATGCCATTCTAGAAATAATAAACAATTAATATGTTCATAGTAGACAACGATGACGAAAACTGGAAAGCCCTACATTATTTAAATGAGTGGTGTGAAATATCAAGACAGTTTGATATAGCAACAGGGTATTTTGAAATATCATCCTTAATAGCCATGGACGGTCAATGGCAGAAGCTTGAAAAGATAAGAATCCTGATGGGTGACGAATCTACATTGCGGACTAAAAAGGCATTTCAAAAAGCCCTTGATCAAAAACTGATTAAACTAGATACTAGTATAGAGGAAGAAAAAGAGAAAAATGATTTTCTCACCGGTGTAGATGCTGTAATTCAGGCAATACGTTCAGGTAAAATAGAATGCCGTGTATACAAAAAGAAAAAATTTCATGCCAAGGCATACATAACCTACGATAAATCGCCTGTTCGACCACCTATTGCATTGGTCGGTTCTGCCAATTTTACTTTCAGTGGACTAACATCAAACATTGAATTAAACGTACAGATTGAAACGGGTAATGATGTCAAAGATCTGCAAGAATGGTATGAGAAACATTGGGATCAAGCTGAAGACGTAACCCCGGAGGTGTTAAATGTAATCGAAAAACATACCAAGGATTATACACCTTATGAGGTTTATGCGAAGTCCTTGGATGCATATTTGAAAGGGCATGAAGAAACTGCCTCAGAATGGGAGCGCTCTAAATCAGTCATATACGAGGAAATATCGCAATACCAGAGAGAGGCTTATCATGCGCTCATGAAGATCTCAAACACATGGAGGGGTGCTTTCCTTTGTGATGGAGTTGGACTCGGTAAAACTTTTGTCGGATTAATGCTTATTGAAAGATTAGTGGTTAAAGAAAGGAAAAATGTTGTCCTGCTCGTGCCGAAATCGGGAAGGGTTTCTGTTTGGGAGGAAAACATCAATCAGTTTTTACCTGACCTACTGCACAATCAGTTTGTTTCTCTGACAATATACAACCACACGGATTTACTGAGAGAGCCAAACAAAGACAGAGATTTCCCGAAAGAATTTGAGCAAATTAAAAAAAATGCAGATGTTTTCATTATAGATGAGGGTCATAACTTTCGGAACCATAACTCTAGGCGCTATAAACAGTTGATGCAGATCATAAACGCCGATAAAAAGTTGTTTATGCTTACGGCAACACCCATTAATAATTCATTGTATGACCTAAAGGATCAAATCGATTTGTTCACGGGGGGTGATGAAAAGTATTTTTCAGGAGCCCCACTTGGCATCAATAGTTTAAGAGGATATTTTATTAAAAAAGAAAAAGCGCTAGGTGTTCTATCTGAAGATAATTTGGATCAAATCTCAGAAGAAAAGGCACGTGAGGTTTTAAATAGCGATGAGTTGTTTAGAAGTCTCGTTGTACAAAGGAGCAGAGCTTACGTCAAACGAAGTATTGAAATTGAAGACTCTGAAAAGAAGGTAATGTTTGCAAAGCCTGATCCCCCCCAAGTTGAAGCGTATTCTCTTAAAGCAATTTATGGTGGTCTTCTTGATAAATTGAAGCGTGCTTTTGATAACAAAAGACCATTATTACGATTACCGGTATATTCGCTTTATGACAAAGATGAAAATGGAGAATTTGAATATTTCATAGGTAATCCAGATGATGATGATGAATTTAATATGAAGTCAGGTCGTCAAGTACAGGTAGTTGCATTAATTCGTGTTTTATTGCTTAAGCGACTTGAAAGCTCCGTCGTCTCATTCCGTGAAACCTGTGAGAACCTTATTTTAAAACTTTACAGCTTTATTGAAAAGCACGACCAAAGGCAAGCTGATAGGTGGCTTGGGCAAAATGAAGAATTGCTTATAAAAATCAGAGATTCTAGAGATCTTGATTTAGAGGAGGAGGAAGATGACGTCATTCCAAGTGAACTCATTTATGATTGGGATACACTTGATTCCGAGCTTTTCGACATATCTAAGCTTGTCTCTGATACGATTTTAGACTTGGATCAGCTTGTTAATTTTTTAGAGGAAATAGAAGATTTTGATGTCTCAAGCGATGACAAAATCAATAAGCTTATTGAATTATTAAAAGCAGATGAGGATTTAAAGCAAGAGAAGCTCATTATATTCACTGAGTTTCAGGCTACAGCAAGGCATATTGAGGATTGTTTGGTTGCCAATAGTATACAAGGTGTTTCAAGAATTGACAGTAAGACAAAACCGGATGATCGAGTTACAGTCATGAAACGATTTGCACCATATTATAACAAGACAAGTCCTGATGAGCTAGAATCAGATGAAATCCGGGTACTCATTGCAACGGATGTCCTTTCTGAGGGGGTAAACCTACAGGATGCGAGACTCCTAATTAATTATGACATACACTGGAACCCCGTGAGGCTGATGCAGCGAATAGGGCGTGTCAATCGAAGAATGGATTATGATATAGAACAGAAAATTATTTTGGCAAATCCCGAGCTCAAAGACAAACGGGGTATTGCAAGGTTTTGGAATTTCCTCCCTCCCGAGGAGTTGAATGACATACTTTCTCTTTACCAACGTGTTACGCACAAAACGCTCAGAATTTCAAAGGTGTTTGGTATCGAGGATAAAAAACTCTTAAAACCTGATGATGATTATGATATCCTCAAGGACTTTGAGCACAGTTATGAGGGTGGCATTTCAGGCGATGAAGAAATGAATCTTTTGTTTCAGGAAATGCTTAAAAATGACCCTGAACTTAAAAATAGGCTGGATAATATGCCTAAGCGACTTTTCAGTGGAAAAGAGGTCTTAAGTGATACAGCAGAAGGTGTCTTTTTCTGTTATAAATTACCCACAATGCATCGGGAAGAAAAAGATGGTGAAAATATCAGTCGATGGTCAATGGAAGATGGTCAAACGAAATGGTTACTTTATGACTTAGAAACAGAAAGTATTTTAGATGACGCATTGAAAATAGATGCTAGAATTAAATCTGAGCCTGAAACACCCCGAAAAACCGAGATGAATCAGAATGAATTAATTGAGATACGTAAAAAAGTAGAAATGCATATTTCGAATAATGATTTTAAGACACAGAATGTACCTTTAACAGATGAATACGGCAATAAGCTAAAACCACAACTCATCGCATGGATGGAGTTAAATGCTAAATAATGGAAAAAAAAGACCTGTTAAAAATAAAGAGTTTTGATTCTCTCGTAGAATTTTTGGTGGATGAACTAGAATGGCCAATAGATATCGATGACCTCACTGAAGAGGAATATACCTTTAGCTATACGGCAGAAGAAATTGGGCTATCAGAGGAGCATACAGCCAAGCTTAAAGAAATCAAACAACTGCGATCCTTCTCTCCAAATCAGCCTTGGGCAGTATTTTGGATGGATTTTGAGACTAAAAAATTACCCATTAGCGTATTGCGAAGAATCCTTAGGCATTTTGTCGAAAAGAAACGAGCGACAGACCCTAATCAAGTGACTTGGAAAATGGAAGATATACTTTTTATATCGGGACATGGCGAGGAATTATTGAGGGGGATGACCGTGGCACATTTTAAGACGCTTGATGGCAAGGAGGTGATGCGTGAGTTTTCATGGGATGCAAAAGAACAGAGTTTTGACAACTACATAGCGTATCTGAATAAGTTAAAATGGTCTGAAGATTTTCAGAGTGATGTGTCGGCATGGAAAGCACAATGGAGACTGGCTTTTACGGGTTCTACCCGAGAGGCTGTGCGTACATCCAAGCAACTCGCTGTAGCGATGGCCAATATGGCTAAAGACATCCGTGATAGGGTAAGTGAAGTCTATCATATTGAACGCAAAAAAGGACCTCTCCATAAGCTGTATAATTCCTTCAAAGAAGGTCTTATTCACGACATGACCGTTGATCAGTTTGCAGATATGTATGCCCAAACCATGACCTATGGACTTTTCTCTGCGCGAACCATGGATACGGATGGGCAGTTTGAAATGCATGAAGTTGCTGATCTAATACCGGCTACCAACCCTTTTCTAAAAAAACTCTTCAAGGAATGTCTTGATGTAGGTACGGACCATAGTTATATTGATCTTGATGAACTTGGTGTTGGCAGCTTGGTAGACTTGCTTGATGGTTTGAATAAGTCAGACGGAACGGATGTAATGACTAGAATTCTTGAGGAATTTGGACGTAGAACAGGGAGCGGTAATGAAGATCCTGTAATCCATTTTTACGAAGAATTCTTAAAGGAGTATGACCAAATCGAAAGAGTAAAAAAAGGTGTTTATTATACACCTGACCCTGTTGTTGATTTTATCGTGAGATCGGTCAATGAGCAACTAAAAACCGAATTTGGGCTTGAAATGGGGCTTGCAGATACTACTACTTGGGACGAAATGGTCGCTTCAGGGAGAGCAGAATGGCCAAAAGATCCCGCAACAGGTAAAGTCAACAAGTTCTTTAAAGAAAAATTGAGCAAAAGGGCCTTTGTTCAGATATTAGACCCTGCCACAGGAACAGGTACATTTCTAATCAGAGCAATTACAGAGATTCATTCAGAGGTAAAAGCAAAACATAAGCGCGATCGAATAGCTACACCATGGCAAGCGTATTGGAATGAATACGTAGATAAAGAATTATTTCCTCGCTTGTATGGTTTCGAACTGATGATGGCCTCCTATTCAGTAGCACACATGCGAATAGGTATGCATTTGAAGTCTCTTGGTTATGAATTCAAAAAAGACCAACGTCTCAATGTTTATCTGACAAATACCTTAGAATCCCCTAATGAAATGGGTTCAGGAGATTTATTTTATTCATCAATTGGAAGTGAGTCCGCAGCAGCGAAACTAACTAAGGAGGATCGTTATTTTTCTGTAGTAATTGGTAATCCCCCTTATAATGGCTCAAGTAAAAACAAGGGCAATTGGATCATGAGTATTATGAAGGATTACAAGATGGAGCCTGGTGGCAAGGAGAAATTAAGGGAGAGAAATCCAAAATGGATTAATGACGACTATGTAAAATTCTTACGTTATGGTCAGCATAATATCGAAGAAAATAGAAGTGGCATTTTGGCTTTTATTAATCCTCACGGATTTTTGGACAATCCTACTTTTCGAGGAATGCGATGGCATTTACTAAAAACATACGGTAAAATAAACACTATTGATTTACACGGTAACAGTAAGAAAAATGAAACTTGCCCTGACGGATCACCTGACGTTAATGTCTTTGATATCATGCAGGGAGTTTCAATTAATCTTTTTGTAAAGACAGGAAAGAAAAAGACAAACGAATTAGGAAAAGTTCTTCATTATGATTTATTCGGTAAAAGAGACTTCAAATATGATTTTTTAACCACTAACTCAATTCTAACTATTGATTTTAAAGAATTACCAAAGAAAGCACCTAATTACTTTATGGTTCAGAAAGACTTTGAGTTAGAGGATTTATATAACAAAGGATTTGAATTACATAATTTGTTTTTATTAAAGTCTCTGGGCATTCAAACACACAGAGATAATTTTGCCATTGCCTTCACTCAAGAAAAAATAAAAAATAGAATTAAAGATTTCTTTAATCCTGATTTATCCAATGAAGAATTAATTAGTCAATACCAATTAAGAGAAACAAAAGAATGGCAATTGGATAAATACAGAAATGATACTTTTAATTTATCAAATATAAGAAAGATTGATTATCGATTTTTTGACACAAGATACACCTACTATTCTAGAAATGTAATTGATAGAGATAGAAGAAACGTGATGCAGCATCTTTTAAATGACAATATTGCAATAACACTTTCAAAACAATTGAGTATTGTAGGATATCAACATATTTTTCTATCAAAGAATATTCAGGAATCTTGCTTGATTTCATTAAAAACCAAAGAAGGTGGTTATTCTGTCCCTCTTTATCTCTATCCAGAAGGTAACGGACAACAAACGATTGAACAGTCAGAAGAGAGAAAACCAAATCTAAACGAAGAAATTGTTAATGAAATTGCTAAAAAGTTAAGTTTATCATTTACAGATGAGAAAGAAGGAACAGCAAATACTTTTGCACCAATAGATATTTTAGATTACATCTATGCAGTTTTGCATTCTCCAACTTATCGTGAGAAATACAAAGAGTTTTTAAAAATAGATTTCCCAAGTGTGCCTTTTCCAAAAGACGCTGCAACTTTTTGGAAACTGGTAAGACTTGGAAGTGAACTGCGTGAAATCCATTTGATGGAGTCAGAAGAGGTGAATAGTTTCATTACAGAATTCCCAGTTCTAGGTACTAATGAAGTAACCAAAAGCATGACAGCTAAAAGTCCGGGTTGGATGGCTTCAGAAGAAAATTCTGAAATCGGAGATGTATGGATCAATGATGATCAGTATTTCACAGGAGTTCCTAAAATAGCCTGGGAGTTTTACATTGGCGGTTACCAGCCTGCTCAAAAATGGCTCAAAGACCGAAAAGGAAGAAACCTGAATAATGAAGATATTGAACACTACCAAAAGATCATTGTGGCGCTGACTAAGACAGCTAGAATAATGAAAGAAATTGATGAAATTGAAATAGACTAAACGGCATACAACAAAACCTAAACTGCATTAAAACGCATCTTAGCCTGAACGTTATAAGCAATATAGCCCAACCATAAACAACCTCGACTCGTTCTGACTAGCAAATCTACATTATGAAAACAATATTAAAGACACTACTATTATTTATTGTATTCCAAGTTTCTGCTCAGAAACAAGGAAACATTTGGT
>CALKOP010000079.1 GCA_938091155.1 uncultured Flavobacteriales bacterium
GAAGGGATGGTTTTTGTGCAGTTTATTGTAAACAAAGACGGTTGTGTAGACAGCAACGATGTCACGATATTGCGCGGTGCTGCACCGAGTTTGAATCAAGAGGCTATTCGATTAGTAAAGCTATTTCCATGCTGGACTCCAGGTAGACAAAACGGTTTACCCGTGCGCGTATATTACAAAATGCCCATCCGTTTCAAACTGAATAAAGACGAAGCGAAATAAGCATGATTCGGAAATCAAACTTCGTTATTCAACTCACGCTCATTGCCTTGGTTTTGATGCTTCAATCGTGTATTAAGGGTGGATTTACCGATTCGGATGCGTCTAATTACGATCCAAACGAAGAGTTGGATGATTTGTCTTGTGTCTTTGAAGCAGAGCCCTCAGTCGCTATTCAGCTTCCAGACAGTTTTGCGGAATACACCGGAGATTCATTCGAAATTCAGATTAGGATTGATGATGACAGAGGAATTGCTCAGGCATACGTAAGTACTTTTCATCCACTTGGTACAAAAATTCAGGGAGCTGACATTGGTTAAAGATTTAGAGAGGAAGACAAGATTGCAGTGCGCGAATGGATGGTCTCAGTAGATGATTATAATGATTGGGAGCATAAACATCTTGGTTGGTATGCATTGCAATTTGATGTTACGGATATAGATGGGAATGCTTACAGTGAACGGGACTCGGTTTTACTAGCTGATACCAAAGGACCAATACAGTAACCGTAACGGACTCAAATGGCTGCGAAAACTCCTTGGAGGTTTTTCTGACCACATTGAGTATTGCGAATCATTCTTTATCTGGGAATTGGACAATTTACCCCAATCCAACCAATGATATTACGCACCTAAGTTGGGATGACGCAGATTGGGAAATGATTTACATATGTAATAATTGGTATGAACTGATTGAGGTAATTGATGTGTCAAACAAAGGATCGATTGAGCTGAATTCAAGCAGTTACTCAAACGGCTCTTATTTCATTGTTCCTACTAACAAATCAGGCGTTTTAGTGGAATCGAAACTTATGCTCGTTATTCATTGAGAATTGTTGAAGTTAGGCGCTCTGTTTCAGCTTAATTCTTCGCATTTCCTTGCTGGTGTCGATGTTTGCTTTCAATTGATTTAGCAGCTGGTACAAGCCGAAATAAGTTCTATTGAAATAGATAAAATGCTTTGACCCTTGCGCTGATAGTCGGCGAATGTCTGAGTTTTTACTCAATGCTTCACCTTTGGTATAAATCTCTTTAAAGTAGTCGTCACTGCCGAAGTCGAAGGTGTCAGACATCAATGGCCTGCCAACAAGTTCAAACATTTCTGGAAATGTTGATAGGATTAACTCACGCTCTTTCAAGGATGCCTTTGGGTCATATAACCCTAGTTCAATTAATGTCTCCTTAAACTCTAAGGACTCCATTTCTCTGCTATACTCTAAGAGCTTAATATATGATTTGTAAAAATCCAATGGCAATTCCTTAATACAGCCAAAATCAATAACCCCCAATGAGCCTTCGTCAGTTATAATGAAGTTTCCTGGATGAGGGTCGGCATGTACAAACCTCAATTCATGTATTTGATACTGGTAAAAGTTCCAAAGTGCTTGTCCTATGCGATTGCGCTCTTTTTGACTAGGATTGGTTTTCACCCAATCAGCAAGACTCAATCCGTTGAGCCAAGTCATAGTAATTACACGTTTTCCTGATAGCTTCTTTTTGAACTTAGGAAATACAATTCCTTCTAGGCCTTCGCAACCATCAATGATTCGTTTTGCATTTTGAAGCTCCATCTCGTAATTGGTCTCTTCGAGTAGTTTGCTTTCCACTTCTTCTAAATAGGGTTTGATCTCACTTTTCTTTAAACCCAATATTTTAATTGCGACCGGCGCCACAAGGTTCAGGTCACTGTGTAAACTATCTGCTACTCCTGGATATTGAACCTTGATCGCGTACTCAATTCTCTTGATGGATCCTTTATGCACCTGACCAATAGAGGCGGCATTTACAGCCGAAGTACTGAAGTTTTCAAATACTTCATCTGGATTTTTGCCGACTTCTTTTTTGAACGTTTTTCGAATTAATGGATAGGAGAGAGGAGTGACACTGCTTTGAGCTTGTGCAAACTCTTCAGTATACGCTTTTGGCAACAGTTGGTCTCCCAGACTGAGCATTTGAGCCATTTTGAGAGGCCCACCCTTCAACTCGCTAAATGCCCTATAAACATCCTTTGCGTTGGCCTCATCCAATTCTTCTTGCGAGCCTTTATTGACAAGTCTTTTCGCATAATATTTAATATAGTTCGAGCCTACTTTAGCCCCCGTGTTGGCTAGTTTACTTGCTCTGCCTAGTTTCGAGACAGCAATTTTATCTTGATCTTTTTTCATCTTAATTCCAGCTGAAGGCAGTATTTTTTCTGGTAACCATAAACTTACCTAAGTCAAATATGCTTGTGAGCGTAGAAGTATCTGTTAGTCTGAAGAGCAAATCGCTGGTTTTCTCAATAAAGGCATCTGTATCTTGTTTGTCAGTGGTTTTGTCAAATGCGTAAAACCAAAGAACACTCATAGCGTGATTCGTTAATGCGGATTTTTTTGGATTCAGTCCAATCTTCTCAAAAACTTCTGAGGTTAATCCCGAGCTGCTCAATGACCCAAAATGCTGTGCGTTCAGGGTCATGATAAAATGCTTCATAAATGACGGTGAAGCGCGCTTTGCCTCAACAAATTCGTTCAGAAATATATCGTCATTGGAGGCCTGTTCAATCAGCAAATAAAGAAAGGCTGTATGTCGGTCTTTCTGATTCCAAGATTCGGCTTCCTTATCAGACTGCAATAAATCGTCTGCCTTTTTAAAATACCAAAGTACTAGAGCTGTTTCCAGCTCCTCCAAGTTTTTGAAATGAGATTTGAATTCTTTAAGTTCAATCTTTCCGTATTTCATTAAGGCTTTGATTGATTGTGGCAACTCACCTTTGGCGGTGACGAAATTCTTGTAGAGAGCTACAAGCTCAAATCTAGGGTCTGCCTGCTTTTTTTTCTTCTTGGCCATGGGTCTTATTTTGTATAAGAACAAACAGAGATTGGATGGTATTGTTGCTTTTTTGCTTTGTTAATTAATGTGAGGAGGATGTTTTCCTTCATACCAGTCCCAAAGAACATAGCAAGCATAGCTGCGAAAAGGCGTCCATAATTCGGCAATTGAGTTCATGTCTATAATGAGCGCTTTTTTCTCAGAGCTCAGTCCATACAAGCGAATCATTGCATTTCTGATCACCAAATCGTCCACAGGAAATACGTTAGCACGCCCTAAGGCAAACATTAGAATCATTTCAGCTGTCCATTTTCCAACACCTTTTATCTGAGTAAGATGCGCTATGGCTTGATCATCGTCCAATTCCTCCAAAAACGATTTAGATAAGTCGTTTTCTTGCGAAAAGAGGGCAATATTCTTCAGATACTCTGCTTTCCGATAAGAGAGTCCTACTGATCTCAAGGTATCACTATGAGTATTGAGTATCAGGTCTGAACTTGGGTTGGCCTCATATAAAGCCAAGAATCTCATCCAAATAGCAGCAGCCGACTTGACACTTAGCTGCTGTTCAACAATTGACTTTAGTAGGACAAAGTAAACATCATCATTGGTCTTAGGAAGGACTATAGGAACATGTTCCAGCACCAAGGCTAATCTCTTGTCAAGCGACAGTATATGTTCGGCATTTAATGACATATTCATGCCTGTTTAACCAAAATATGGAAGTATTGTTTTATCAACAAGCTGTTGAATCAATTCAAAAAACTCACGCTCTTCAAGCCTCACATGATGTTCAATGGCCACTCCTAAATCATTCAATGACTGTTCACTGCCTAGTGCAATTTTCGTATCGCCTTCCATTAGTTCAAATAGCCTTGATATTTCAGCATGGTCATCTATCAGGATATAAATAAATTGATCTATTTCGGAGTTAATTCCGGATACAGCCGGAAATAGCTTGGTTTCTTCAAACTCAAAATGCGGTTTAATGCAATCTTCGTAAAGCTTCGCGGCATATCGCTGCTTTCCAATAATGTCAGTAGGAAGTCCCTTATGATCTGGAGATTCTGATTTAAGCAATTGAGCCAGAATCAACATCTTGTGATGTTCGCGACTAAGCGGAGCAAGCTTGTCAATCGTTTTCATCGTTTAGTCCAGTAGCTTTTCGAGCAAGATTTGGCGGATATTCCCTAGTAACTTAGCGTTCTCATGATTAGCGTCTAAAGCTTGATCCATGAGTTTGATGCTATTGGTAAGTGAATCGTCAGGAAATCCCTCCATGTTGTCAATAATAGTCATGACTTCGACAGCGGTCATAAAGTCTTCATCAATGGAAAGCTGAATGAGAAATTCTAGATCTTCTGATACATCCAAACCACTTTGCCAAATACATGTCAATATTTCAGCACGGATGGATTTTAGATTTTCGTTCTTTAATGCATCTATGAGTGGGGCTACACAATTAGTTTCGTTCAGGTTGTGCAAAGATTTTTCCAATAAAATCCTCGTTTCAGAACTTGGTTCTTTCGTCAATATTTCCAACATCGGCAGAATCACTTGGTAGTTGCCATCATGCGGAACCCGTTTCAATGCAGCTATTATCTTAGTTTCATCACCAGAGGATAATTCGACTATTATTTTTTGAACCTTTCTGGTTGTTTTAGTTTCTTCAGTCACGTATCTATTCTAGCGAAGCTTGTTGCTTCAGGTTTCTCGGCAAAAAGTGTTTTTGTGTGTTTCCAGGTGCTTCGGAAAAACTCTGAATTGCGATAATTGTTTAGAGAGGCTTCCGAATCCCAAATGCTATAAGTGGCCATAACTCTGTCGTCATTCTCATCTTGTAATAATTGGACCTCACTGCAACCCTTATATGTAAGAATGGTCGGTTTACTTCTTGCAAAAGTTTCTTGAAATTCTCGGACACACTCTGGCCGAAATGTCATTTTTACTATTCTAATCATCAAAGCTTATTATAAGGGTTTCGCCTTTTTCGAGTCCGAGAAGGTTACTTGCGTTTCCATGGTTAATCGCAATTTCCAACAGACCGGCTGAATTAAACAGAGCGAGTCGGTCTCCCTCTGAGGCATCACTATACCGAATATCAATATGATTCATGTCATAGCCTTGCTGCACAAAACCTATGATGAATGTTCTGTTCTTTCCAATTCTTGAAAATAGCTCTTTTGAGATGTTGCTAATTGCGTTACCATAATTATCCACATACGTAATCGAACCTTTGATATAACCATCTCCAATCACAGGTTGAAGCATAGCCCGCCTTTGATGATCTGTAATTTGATTACCAATAACCTCTAACGTAATTCCTCTTGCCAAGAGGGCAGCAGCTGGTGCATATAGGTCTCTTGTTGGAAAGTTAACATCGTCTGTCTCGAGTTTAAGATTTAATTCCACCACCATATCTGGGTGGTGATCGGCAATTAAACTGAAGAAACCATTGTCGGCAGATATGATATATTGGTTTAGATAGCTGAAGGCCAAATGGCGACCTTCATCAACCGCACCGGGTGAAACACCTATGATGTGAATAGTCCCTTTTGGGAAACTTGACATCACACTTTTTAGTACAAAAGCCGCTTCTGCAAGGTTAAACTTTTCAATTTCGTGACTAATGTCTATTACCTGACAATCAATATCTTGAGAATAAATTTTCGCCTTTATCATCGACAGATAATAATCATCATATCCTAGGTCTGTCATTAGTGTGATTATTGGCTTCAAAATAGCTCCAAGTAGCGATTAAAATTTATTTCTTTGCGATGGCGAAGTTAGAAATTACAATCACCTGAAAATCTAAATCAATAAACGTTTGCACGAAATAATCATCCAGTTCGGAGACCTCCATCCAGTAGACATTTTGGGGGTCAATAACACGAACTTGCAAGCCATCCGAAAGTCATTTACAGGAATTAAGCTTATTGCCAGAGGGAATCAATTGAAGGCCTTGGGCCCTGAAGATGAATTACAAAAGTTTGAGATTAAATGGAAGGAGATGATCGCTTTCTTAAATGAGTTTAATCGCTTGAATGTTTCCGATGTGAAAACCATTCTGCAATCTGGTGAAAGCTCAGTGCCGACAGATTCTACAGTAATAGTTTATGGTAATGGTGGCAAAGTAATTAAAGCGCGTACTGTAAATCAGCAGAAAATGGTCAAAGCCTGTGCGGAAGATGATATGCTTTTTGCCATTGGTCCAGCTGGTACAGGTAAGACATATACAGCTGTGGCATTGGCTGTCAAGGCACTTAGAGATAAGGAAGTACAACGAATTATTCTCACACGCCCTGCTGTTGAGGCAGGTGAGAGTCTTGGCTTTCTCCCTGGAGATTTAAAGGAAAAGCTCGATCCATATTTAAGGCCATTGTATGATGCATTATTGGACATGTTGCCCTATGAGAAACTTGCCAAATTCATGGAGCGTGGCGTCATTGAAATTGCTCCTTTGGCATTTATGCGTGGTCGTACATTAGGAAATGCATTTGTAATTTTGGATGAAGCACAGAATGCAAGTGAGAATCAAATGAAAATGTTTCTGACTAGAATGGGGAAGGGCGCTAAATTTATCATCACAGGCGATATGAGTCAGATTGACCTTCCTGCTAAGATTCCAAGTGGATTGAAACAAGCAGTGAAATTGTTAGAAGATGCAAAAGGAATCAGCATCATTAAACTGGATAAGCGGGACGTCATCAGACATAAGTTAGTAGAATGTGTCATTGAAAGATACGATGCTTATGATGAAGCAAAAACAAAGAAATCATGAGAGTTTTATTAATTGTATTGTGTTCTGCGGTGTCCTGTTTTTTAGGAGCCCAAACACTCGATTTAAGTTTGGATAGTTTGGAGCTAATCAGCCCATTACATCAAATGTCTAGTGATAAAGGAGCCATCAGTGCGATACAACCCGCACATTTTGAAGATACGTCCAAGATTACACCTATGTCAATTAGAATTTATACAAAAGCAAAGACAATTAAGATATCGGAGATGAATTCAGATTCTTTAAAATATGACTTGAAGTATACAATGGCTCGCCAAGTTACTGTAAGCGGGTCAGTGTCCTTAAGGCCATCTGAAACTATGTTCATGGTTAGGGATAAAAACATATTCATGGTTACGCATGATAAAGTAACGGAAACGCTACATGTAATTACGAATGAGAACGAGATTGAATTGTTCGGACACTTGAAATACAGAGCCGATTATGAGGCCATGATTTGAAGAGCAAAAGGCAAAAGCTAAGCAGAAAGCCGAGGAACAAAAAAGAGCACAAGAATTATTGAACTTCGAGTCAAGATGAAAGTATTAAAAGAGACCAATTATCATTTTCAACATCAAAAGAAGATGTATCGCGGTAAAGTTCGAGACGTTTATTTTATTGGTGATGAACACTTAGCCATGGTTGCAAGTGATCGTATATCGGCTTTTGATCATGTACTGCCTAAGGGCATTCCATTTAAAGGACAGGTCTTAAACCAATTGGCGGCACGCTTTTTAGATGCAACAAAGGATATTGTTCCAAATTGGTTAGTGGCTATACCAGATCCCAACGTATCAGTAGGATTTAAATGTGAGCCGATAATGGTTGAGATGGTAATTAGGGGCTATTTAAGTGGACACGCATGGCGCGAATACAAAAGTGGTAAACGGGTTATTTGTGGTGTGGTGATGCCTTATGGTATGAGAGAAAGTGATCCATTTCCGGAACCAATAATTACTCCAGCGACTAAGGCTGTGGAAGGGCATGATGAAGATATTAGTCGTGAGGATATTATTGCTCAACGAATTGTTGAACAATCTATCTATGAGAAATTAGAGGATTATACAAGACAATTGTTTCAACGAGGTACTGAAATTGCGGATAAGCAAGGTCTCATTCTCGTAGATACTAAATATGAATTCGGGATTAGTAAAGACGGTAAAATCTTCTTAATAGACGAAATACATACGCCTGATTCTTCAAGATACTTTTACAAAGAAGGGTTTGAGGATCGACAGAATAGAGGAGAAGCTCAAAAACAGTTAAGCAAAGAGTTTGTCCGTCAATGGCTTATTTCTGAGGATTTTCAAGGGCTTGAAGGGCAAGAAATGCCCGCAATGCCAGATGAACTTGTTGATAGTGTTAGTGAACGGTATATCGAGCTTTATGAGCTCATTACGGGAGATAAGTTTGTTAAAGCTGATACCGAACACATCCAAACTCGAGTGGAATCGAACTTGGGTCTTTGGGTTCAAGAAAACATTTAATTTTTTGTAACCTCTAATTCCTCGAAGTAGGACTTCGTGTAATCTTTATCAAAAGTGAATTCATCCTTTTTTGCGCTGTATTCTATCAGTATAGCTGGATAGTCAGCTAAGTATTTATCAAGCTCTTTATCTTCTTTCGCATCTAAAGAAAGGTCGAACATGAACTTGTAGGTATCATCAACTTCAGCAGGAATTTTTGTATTTACAGAAACGCGCTTGGTGTAATATCCCTTTTTAGACAGCTCGATGGTATATATATAATCACTCATTAAGGTGAACTTGAACTTTCCATTCTTTTTAGACACAGCCTCATCCACGATTCTGTTTCCTTCGAATAATGTTAAACTCACATCGGCAAGAACATCGGCCTTATGTGTAATGATACCTCCAATGTCTAATACATCATAGGATTCTTTGATGATCTCGGCCTCTTCTTGAGAAAAAGCAATGCTAGAAAGAAGTATACTTGATGTAAGGAGTAAGGTTGTCAGGATTCTGTTCATGGTTAAGTATTTGTTTTATGAGCAACTAAATTCAATAAAAAATCAATAAGCAAGTCAAATCAGCGCTAGTACTAACACTCATTCTGTTATTAATTCAATGGATCGTGTTTTTTATAGATCAAAGCACGGCCT
>CALKOP010000080.1 GCA_938091155.1 uncultured Flavobacteriales bacterium
GGAATCATACATTTTGCCGCGCTTAAGGCTGTAGGTGAATCCGTGGAAAAGCCTGTTATGTATTATCATAACAACTTCAACAGCCTAATTAACTTGCTCAAATGCGTGCAAAAATTTGGTATAAAGCATTTTATTTTTTCTTCTTCCTGCACTGTTTATGGAAATGCCGAGGTACAACCCGTAACAGAGGATACGCCTACGCAAAAGGCAGAATCACCCTATGGTTACACAAAGTTAGTAGGTGAAAATATCCTGAATGATTTTGCTTTATCGATGGAATCGTTTAACGCAATTTCTCTGCGTTATTTTAATCCTGTTGGGGCGCATGAAAGCGGTAAGAATGGTGAGTTGCCAAAAGGCCGGCCCAATAATTTAGTTCCGGTTGTTACTCAGTTTGCCTCAAATTGGATAAAGCAACTAGTAGTTCATGGTAATGACTATGAAACGCGAGATGGGACAGCAATACGAGATTATATTCATGTTTCGGATATTGCGCATGCACATGTATTAGCATTGGAATACTTGGCCAAGATGAGAGGAGAATTAAAGTATGATGTATTTAATCTTGGTACTGGAATTGGCGTAACCGTATTAGAAGTTTTGCAAGCTTTTGAAAAAAGCGCTCGCATGACATTGAATTATGAATTGGGCCCCAGAAGAGCTGGCGATGTTGAATGTATTTATGCAAATAACAGTAAGGCTCGTGAACAATTAGGCTGGATTCCCAAACATAATATTGAGGATGCAATGCGCACAGCATGGAAGTGGCAGCAAAAGCTTAACCTCATTCATGATGATAAGGTTCACCGCGAATAATAGTAAACGCTCTGTAGAGCTGTTCTGCAAAAAGCAACCTAATGATTTGATGGTTAAAAGTCATAGGAGATAAAGCGATTTTCACCTCAGCTCTAGCATAAACTTCATCACTAAACCCGTAAGCTCCTCCAATTACAAAGCATATGTTTTTTACCTGGATATTTATAGAATTATTCAGCCAAGACGAGAATTTTAAACTGGAAAATCCTTTTCCATTTTCATCTAATAAAATCAGCCTTTCACCTGGTTGTAATCTTTTCAGAATTAGCTTTCCTTCCTCTTTTTTTAAGTCAGCTTTAGGAAGCTTGGCCCTATTCTTAACATCTGGAATTTCTTCCCATTCGTATTTGCAATATTTGGTTATTCGTGAGTTAAATTGCGCAACACCATCTTTTACATAATCTACGTTAGTTTTTCCAATGGAAAAAGTTCTTATCCTCATTTCTAATTTATCTTTGACGGAATCACAAAATCATTTAGAATGAAAGTTGCTCTAATATTCTTCTTTTTATCGCCTTTCGCGCTTTTTGCTCAAGATTATGAAAAATTATCCGATGCGTTTTCAAATGGAGATGCTCCTTCAATTGTTAGAATGTTGGATGCTACTGTTGATTATACTGAAGATGGAAAGGACCAGAAAATAGGAAGAGGTGATTCTGAAAATAAGCTAAGATCCTTTTTCATGGCCAATACACCTCGTTCCTTTAAGAAGGTTCACGAGGGAGTGTCGTCCAATGACGTGCATTATATGATTGGGGATTTGTTTGCTTCTTCAGGCACATTTAGGGTGACTCTTTATCTGAACAAGTCGGGTGAGGAGTATTTAATTCAGAGTATTGAAATCGAAAAACAATAAACGAAACTTAATGATTGAATTCATTAAAAATGCCTTGGCAGAGGATGTTGGTAGTGGAGATTATACTACAATATCATGCGTGAGTATAGATTCAAAGTCAAATGCTCAACTTCTTGTCAAGAAGTCAGGTGTCATAGCTGGTGTTGAGTGTGCAAAGCAGATTATTAATTATTATGATTCATCACTTAGGGTTGAGTCATTTACTAAAGATGGAGATGATGTATCCGCAGGTGATATAGTATTCATTGTTTCCGGCAGTACTAGGTCTATTTTAACAACTGAGAGATTAGTGCTCAATGTAATGCAACGAATGAGCGGAGTAGCAACTACAACATCCCAATACGCGAAGGCTATTTCTCATACAAAAGCAAAAGTGCTGGATACTCGGAAAACCACGCCAGGAATGAGGTTCTTGGAGAAGCAAGCTGTAAGAATTGGAGGAGGGATAAATCACAGAACTGGCCTTTATGATATGATATTGATTAAAGACAATCATATAGACGCAGCTGGAGGAATGAGTGCGGCAATTAAAAAAGCTATTGCATTTCGCGAAATACAGGATTTGCAAATTGAAATAGAGGTCGAAGTAAGGTCGTTAATCGAATTGGAAGAGGCGTTGTTGCACACAGGGATTAGTCGGATAATGTTGGATAATTTCACCCCAATTGAAACCATGGAAGCCGTGAAAATTGTAAATGGTCGTTGTTGCCTAGAATCATCAGGTGGGATAATATTAGAAACCGTTGCCTCATATGCAGAGACAGGTGTAGATTATATTTCATTAGGAGCATTAACTCATTCTGTAAAAGCACTTGATTTGAGCCTGAAAATTATTCTATGAGATTTGTAGGGATATGTCTGTTTTTCCTTTTTGCGGGATCTGTTTTGGCCCAGGATGATCCGTTATATTGGAAAAACAGGAGTCCCCATCAGGGTTATTGGCAACAAGATGTATCATATAAGATTGAAGCCACGCTAGATGATGAAAAAGAAACAATAGATGGCGTTCTTGAATTAACTTACACCAATAACAGTCCACAACGACTGGATCAGTTGTATTTTCATTTATATCAAAATGCTTTTGAGCCGGAATCATATAAAAATCGCTTTGAGGGCAGACAAAGCAAAGATTCATTGTATCAACATAGTGAAGTTCAACAGATACTATTCGATGGAGAAAATGTCGCCTTTGAGGTCGATAATACAGTACTTCGAGTGAATTTATCTAAAGATCAGATTGTTGCTCCAGATCAGGTAGTTATAATCAAGGTAAATTTCAAAACCTTTTTTGGAACGAATGGTGGTCGAATGAAATCGTACGAGCAATTTGGGTTTAAACATTTTAATGTGGCTCATTGGTATCCACGTATTTCAGTTTATGATAGAAAGTTTGGATGGACAACAGATCAGCATATTGGCCATGAATTCTATGGTGACTTTGGTTCCTTCGATGTGTCGATTACTTTGCCAGAGCAGTATATTCTTGATGCTACCGGCACTTTAACAAACAGGTCTGAGGTGCTTCCATCTGACCTTATGAAAAAATTGGATGTTTCTAATTTTAAGGATAAAAGTTGGGGAGAGAGTCCGTCAATTATAATTCCCGCTTCGAGTAATACTAAGACGTGGGAGTTTACTGCGCATAATGTGCACGATTTCGCTTGGACTGCCGATCCAACATATAGAATAGGACACACAACAGCTAGTATAGAAAATGGTAGACCAATTGACTGTTACAGTTTGGTTCAAGAGCAACATGCGAGTGGTTGGCAAAATGCAGCGGAATATACTGCTGATATTATCGAATTATATTCTCGCGACTTTGGCGAGTATGCCTATTCTAAAATGATAGTCGCAGATGCTCGTGATGGTATGGAATACCCAATGCTAACACTGGATGGCGGTAGAGACCCAGGACATCGGGATCTTATAGCGCATGAGGTTGGTCATAACTGGTTTTTTGGGATGGTTGGAAATAATGAGACCTATCGCGCAGCTCTGGATGAAGGGTTTACGCAGTTCTTGACCAGTTGGGCTATGGAGCATATAGAAGGGGACACAATCCCATGGTTGCAAGATCAATATGGTCTTTCAATTGGAAAGCCGGATATAAGCGAAACGCGAACTAAACAGGTTTATGCTGGATATTATAGATCAGCTATAAAATATGACGAAGACCCGAGTTTAAATACGCATAGTGATCATTTCACTACAAGAGGTGGGTATGGTCAAGTCTACTATAAGACTGCAGCTATGCTTTATAATCTGCAGTACGTGCTTGGCGATAGCCTGTTTCTTGCATCTATGCAGCATTATTTTGATCAATGGAAGTTTTGTCATCCCTATTTTGATGATTTTAGGACGAGTGTGATACAGCATTCAGGAACGGACTTAAATTGGTTCTTTGATCAATGGTTAGAATCTGATGGGAAAATTGATTACAGTATTCAATCGTTCAAACAACAGGACGGGGCTTATGAATTGAAGATAAAACGCGAAGGAGAAATGCAGATGCCACTTGCTATTCAGCTCGAAGATGGCGATGGGAAAACTTACGATTATTGGGTTCCAAATAACGATTTCATAAAAAACACAGATGCCAAGATATTATCCAAATGGGTTGGTTGGAATGACAACGCAAATGTTTATTCAGTGATTATTGATTCAGTTGAAAACATCAGAAAAATAAAAATTGATGCTTCAAACCGTTTGGCTGATGTCTATCAACTAGACAATAAATTACCTTTTCCAATCAAGGTTCGATTTGACAATCTCTCCTATACTTCACCAAGCCAAGCTTATGATATTGAGTGGAGGCCAAGTATTTGGTATAATGGCTTCGATGGAATAAAAATCGGGTTACAAGCAAAAGGCGGTTATTATCAAACGCACCACCTAATTACAGCAGGTGTATGGTACAATACTGGATTGGGACAGCAATCGGCAAATCTTGAAACACCTGCTCTCGAAAATGATTGGTACAGATTTAATTACAACTTGTCGTATGGCACTCCCTTAAGAGGGATTGCGAAAAACTTCTTATTTTCAGCCCAATCGAGTTTCATAGATGGCCTGCTGCTAACCAGAGTTGGCTGGAGGATTAAGCTTCCAAATCGAAAAACTACCTTGGGTCAATCTTTTGAAAGTCTTTATTTACCCGATGCCGTTAGCCTGAACTACCCCATTTATTCGTCATTATGGAATTCAAATCAATGGAACAATTTCAGTGACATTTTTTTGTTACATAATTATAGATACAAGCGAAGAAGCGAAGGACATGTTAGGGCTAACTTGAGAAGTCCCATAGGGGCCAGTGACTACCAATATGGTTTTGTCAATCTAGAGTCAGTCAACGAAAATAGATCGCAAAAACTTAATCTTAGAACACGAGTTTTTGGTCAACTTGGATTTGGAAACAACTGGGCACCCGAATCTCAATTGATGGCGGCTGGGGCAAACGCTGAATCAATGACATCCAACCCATGGATTCGTTCTGCTGGTTTTATTCCCACAAATGCTAGAGGATATAATGGCGAAACGGGGTGGTTCCAATCTGGCGGTGGTTTAAATTTGAGAGGATATAATGGTTACGTCCTTCCAGAAATGAATGGGGATAGCCTGTTACGATTTGCCCATGTTGGACAATCGGGTTTGGCTATTAACACAGAGCTTGAATTCGATGATTTGGTCAGACTTCTACCTACTTTCAGACCATTGGTTGAGTTAAAGACTTATTTATTTGCTGATGTAGGCGTCATAAACATTAACCACAAAACGGAGCAAATGGAATTTTCTTCCCTAAGAGCAGATGCAGGATTTGGAATAGCCCTCGATATAAAACGATGGGGTGATTTAACGGATTTAAAGCCAACGACTCTCAGAGTTGATTTCCCTTTATTTCTAAATAGGCCACCAGCAACTCAAGACTATTTTAAATTTAGATGGATGATTGCCATTGACAGAGCATTTTAATCATCTCTGCCCTAGTTTTGAGTCAATGATTTTTGAGATTTTCTCAAGAACATCAATTAAGAGGAAATCATTGCTCATATCATGATTTGATTCAATGAGCTCTCTGACATTTGTGGAACCAAGTGCAAATCTCACGAAAGCATGCTCTTCGTAGGTAACAGGTTGACCAATTGTCAGGTTTTTAAATCGATCTTGGTATTCGTGTCCTCTTGTTACTAGATGTTCGTAAAGACTCTTTAATGCCTCCGCATCGAAGTAGCCATTGCTGCCTTTTATTTTAACGGAAAGAATTGAGTTATTAGTTAGATCTTGATCTGGGAGTAGCTCAAAACAATCTTTCGTGTCAAAGTAATCAATCAGCCTTCGATTCCAATTACTTATTGCAAAGGTCGCTTCTCTTTCAGTGTACTTACTGAGGTTTTCCGTTTCACAAATGGCCGCTTCCCACCGTAAGGTCAGACCGATGTTTTCATGTGGAATAAAAAACTCACGTAATTTTCGATACGAAGGTGGAATATCATATTTGGAGTATACCGTATCAAATCCATCAACGATTTCTTGATTAATAGTTTCCTTCATAATGCCTTCGGCATATGATTCAGGAACTAAAAGAGCACCTGAAAATGGTGGGCTTTGATAAAACTTAGATCCAGTAATCATCAACAAACAATTCTCAGCCAAAAGCTCATTGAAAAGTTTGGGTCTCGCGCGCATTTGACAAAGATCAACAACCCATGTAACGTCATCTGGTCCGTCTTTTATTATCGACACACTGTCCTCAATTCCAGACTTGCTGCCAATTACCAAATTCACAATGATAGCATGACTAGCTCTGTACTTATCTATGGCTTTGTAAATCTTCTTTTTATGATCAATAACGCTGCCGTCAGCCGAACGTGCTGGAAATAATATATGGTCCACATCTAATCCGCTCCGTATAGATTCTCCTTTATTCACTTTTTCTAAGACCTGAGTCTTATCAGCGTGGTATTTACCTGTATTCGCAAGAATGGAGCCTGTGCCCAATTCTTCAGGTCTTGTGATCAAGCTCATTATTGGCTTATCACCATTTAGAATTTTTGAAAAAAGAAGTGGGTAATAGCATAAGTCGCTTCCCGAAGGAGCGAAAAATATATTGAAATCTGTAGAGCTTGAATTTTGGAGCAATGCTTTCATTCTATAGCGTTGCTTTATTCGTATGTCCTCTACAGTTGCTTCATTTGATGTCATTACCTTAAAAGCAGCCTTTACTCGTGCTTTTACATCATTAGACAATGGAGAACATGTGCATGAAGCACGGCTGAGAATACTATCGGCATCGTTCGGGTTTAGGAAATACTTATTTAGCCCATTATCCTTGAGCTCTATACGTTCATCGCCACCTGCAGTAATGGCTAATTCAAAATTTGTCATTCAACCCAATTTGAGTGCAAATTAAGTTATCAATCTCTGAAGTTTTGCTTTCTATTGGTTTAACTTCTTTTTTACCCATAATTTCGACATGTAAAAGGAAAAATTGATCAAACCAAGTATCACTATAGTTGTACTTAGAGCTTTAGACTCTAAAGAACGAGCTCTTATACAACAAAAGGCGTCATCCCACAAATTGTTGATGTATATAGCTAAGAGTTTTGCTGATACTATTTCAGAAATTGAAGGTGCTGAATCAATTCTTATTGATTCAATTAATCCGGCCTCGTCTGATTCTGAGCTTTTTGAAATAGTTAAGCAGCTTGGACATAAATCATTAATTGACAATGAGAAATTGATCGACTCTCTTTCATTCGATAAAGAGTACCATCCATGGTTCGCCATAAAAAGTCCGTTACAAAAGTCAAGTTTGGTGGCTCATCAAGAATTCAAAATTCTCGAATTAATTTTAAGTAAATTGGATGATGGTTTGGAGGCTATCGAAGTGTTCTCGAAAACCGATTTATCGGCATGCTTTCCAGCTCAAAGGATTTGTTTTAACCTGAAAAATGGTTTTCGGAAGACAAATCGTGAGAAAATGAAATACATTTTGGTCTTCTTAATTAGAGCATTAAAAGGATACTTAAGGCCACTTAAAAAAGGGAAGGTTTGGCTGGTGAATAGTAACTTGACCAAACAGAAAATGTACAACCTAAGCGGGACTGATTTTGTGGAAGGAGATCCATTTCTTGGTTACTTAGAAGATGAGATAGGCAACAGTGGTGAATATCAAAATATTCTAATGCTTAAAAATCCCGGATCGTATCTACTACCATCGATTTTAGATTGTATTATTCCTTACAATAATATTAGCAACCATGTTTTTTTTGAATCAAAATTATTGTCGTTCAATGGATTCAAATTGTATCAGGAAGCTAAAGAATATCAAGATGCAATAAGACGAAAATTGTCGAAGGCTCAAGCAAATACAGGTGGGTTTGAGAAGTTTCTAATCCAAAGACTTTCTTCATATTCATCCTCCTTGATGCTTAGTGTAATTCGATTTGGATTGACAAAACAAATGATCATTAAGTATAAACCCAAATCAATTGGAGGAGATGATGAATTCACCCTTCTTAAGTTTCCAATTTTTCAGGCTGCCAGGAAAGCAGGAATTCCAACATATGCGATACAGCATGGAGGAATAAGTTTGAATAATATCAATTATTCATTCTTAAAAGAAGATGCCATTTACTCTCCTTTGCCCACTAAAACATTAGTTTGGGGGGATATGACAGCAAATCAACTCATTAAAAGCTCAGTATACAGTAGAAAGGAAATAGAGATAGTTGGGCAGTTAAGAACGGATGTAATTCCATCATTGCTGGCTAAAAAAGAAGTGCGGTATAATGATGGTATTAAGATCATTGTCTTTGCAAGTCAACCTCTTCCGCATGCCAAAGATCTAAGGGAGCGAATGTTCGATGATTTTATCGAGCTCAATAAACGATTTAATGATCAAATCATTTATTGGAAGCCGCATCCCAATGAACGTAATGATATTCCCGGCTTTTTAGAAAAGGCTAGAAAAGCGGGGGTTAATATAAAAGTTTTTGAGGGCGATTTGTATGGTTTGCTGGCCACAGCGGATACATTAATAACCAATTATAGTACTGTTGGTTCGGAGGCGATTTACTTCGATTTGGAGTTACTAGTTCTCGATTACTCTGCATACGATAGTGCCGGATATGTGCGAGAAGGAGTGGGGCAACTTTGCAGAAGTTTTGATGAGTTGGAGACATCGATGAATAGCTTGATTCAAGGAAAACAATTAAGTGAATCCATCAATAGACAAACATATCGTAATAACCGTGCATATAAAATTGACGGTCTGGTCAGACACAGGATGATGAAGGTTATAAATGAATTGAAGAATGAATAAAAGCGAAATAGCGGGTAAATTGAAAAATTTAAAAATGATCGTCTTTGATTTTGATGGTGTCTTTACAGATAACAAGGTTTACCTTTCAGAAGATGGAGTAGAGTCGGTTAGATGCGATAGATCTGATGGCATGGGAATAGAATTGCTCAAGAGGTCAACAGAAATCATACTTGTTGTGATGTCCAAAGAGAAGAATGTTGTCGTTCAAAAACGTTGCGATAAGCTAAAGCTTGAGTGTTATCATGCAATAAATGATAAACCAGCTGCGCTCATGAAATTATTGGCGACAAAATCTGTTAATATTGAGGATGTTGCATTCGTAGGGAACGATGTCAATGATGCAGAATGCATGGGGCAAGTAGGTTTGGCTGCGTGCCCAAAAGATGCGTATTCTTGCGCTATCGATGTATCAGACATTGTTCTGTCAAGAAAAGGCGGTGAGGGTGCTGTAAGAGAGCTATGTGATTTGATTCTAAAAGAAAGAGATTAATGAGAAATACAGTTAAAGTATGTGATAAGACCATCGGAGACGGACATCCCGTTTATATAATTGGTGAAATAGGTTTAAACCACAACGGTAGTATGGATTTAGCCAAGCAGCTTATCGACTTGGCTAAAATGGCTGGCTGTGATGCAGTTAAATTTCAGAAGCGGACTCCTGAAATTTGTGTTCCAATGGATCAGCGAGATAAAATGCGTGAGACACCTTGGGGATATATAACGTATATGGATTATAGATACAAGGTTGAATTTGAGAAAAAAGAGTATGATGAAATAGATCGTTATTGTAAGGAGAAGAATATGCACTGGTTTGCGAGTTGTTGGGATGAGCCTAGTGTGGATTTCATGTCTCAATATGATATTCCTTGTTTCAAGTTAGCCTCCGCTTCTTTAACTGATACGGATTTACTCAAGCATCATAGATCAAAAGGGCTTCCAATGATTTTATCTTCAGGTATGTCTGAAATAGATCAAATAAAAACCGCAATAGAAGCAATTGGAGATGAAGATTTAATGCTGCTACATGCAACAAGTACTTATCCCTGCCCAGCCGAGGAACTTAATTTAAGGATGATCACAACACTTAGAGAAATGTATGATTTTCCGATAGGGTACTCGGGTCATGAAACGGGACTGCCTACAACAGTTGCAACTGTTGCCTTAGGAGCAAATATTATTGAGCGGCATATAACTTTAGACAGAGCCATGTGGGGTAGTGATCAGGCAGCATCGGTTGGCCCGATTGGCTTATTGAGACTTGTTGAGCAGATTCGACAAACTGAAATCGCAATGGGTGATGGAATTAAGAAAGTTTATGAAAGTGAAGTTCCTATCAGAGCCAAGCTGAGAAGAAAATAAAACAATGAAAGGATTAGCAATTGTTCCTGCTCGTGGAGGCTCTAAGCGGTTGCCGCGAAAAAATCTGAAGATGCTTGGCGGGAAACCATTGGTTCAGCATACGTTGGATGCTGCGTTAGATTCAAACATATTTTCCAAAATTATATTGACATCTGACGATGAAGAAATTCTTGAAATTGGAAGGGGAATAGAAGGTATCACAGTAGAAAAAAGAGATCCAGAGCACGCAAAGGATACCGCAAAGGCACTGGACTTGGTGTTAAGTATAGTTAGCCGAGAGGAAATTCAAAATGAATTTGATTTCGTTGCCTTGCTATTGCCAACATGTCCGTTTAGGGATGCAAAGGATATTTCTGATGGCTTTAAACTATTAACAACTGACTTTGCCAGTGTTGTTTGTATTACTGAAATGGGAGACCCAATTCAACTCTCTGTTGGGCTTGATGAGGATTCTAAGCAAATCGATCCGAATGTGATTTTAAATCCATCGCCACTTATTACAGGTAACACACGTTCCCAAGATTTTCAAAAATATTACAGAGCAAATGGTGGGTTTTATATGTCTTGGACTAAGTCCTTACTTAAGAACAAGAATTATTTTAAAGGCAAAGTAAAAGGTCATGCTATGGATCCTCGAAAAATGATTGATATTGACTATGAATCAGATTTTAAGCTTGCTGAATTTATCTATAACAACGTATTGAATTAATAAATGAACTACTCAGAACTATCTAAAAAAATACATGGACCAGTATATAGTATACTGACCCCTTTTACTGAAGGTGATGCAATTGATTGGCTCGCGCTAGAGAACTATTTGACTGGCGCGTACAATGAGGGCGCTCGCAATTTCTTTTTAATGGGTTATAACAGTCGTTTTAGCCAACTTTCATGGGAAGAGATTAAATTGTTGAGCCAATTTGTGGTTCAAAAAGTAAAGTCTTTAGATCCAAACAATATATGCATCGTTGCGGATCCGCTTCATTGTTCAACGAAAGTCACCATAGATTTCTGTCAGCATGCCGAGAGCATTGGTGCAGATGTTATTTCATTGATTGTACGAGAGAAGTTTTACTCAAATGACCAAATGGTTAGCCATTTTAGAATGGTTAGTGAAGAATCGGCCATTCCAATTTTAGTACATGAAATGCCATTTTTAAATGGATTTGGTGGACCTGTTGTAAACTATGACCTTGATCTATTGGATCAACTTGCCGATATGGAGCATGTAGTGGCTATTAAGGAAGATGCTAAGGATGATGAGTATTCTGCTTTAGTGATCAACAAGATTAAAGACCGAGTTTCTATCGTCATTTCAGGTGGAGGAAAGCGTCAGTGGCTGAGGTTTGCCGATATGGGATGTCAATCATGGTTGAATGGAATTGGAGTTTTTAGACCATACCTTGCTGCTAACTTTTATAAGGCATATCAAAAAGGGGATATGGATTACTGTAATCGTCTTATTGAGGATGTTGAAGTGCCGTTTTTTGAAAACGGAGTGAAAAAGTATAGCTGGCACTTGACAATTAAAGCTGCTATGCAACAGCAAGGTTGGTTTCACAGAAGAGATCGAATGCCTTTGAAAGAGTTAAGTGAGGCTGATTATAACGCTGTTTCGAAAGTGATAGAATCTTTGCCCCTTAAGAAATACGAAAACTACTAAGCTCCACATTTAGGATTTAATCTTCAAACAATTAAACGGATAGCCACATTTTGATTGCGATCATCGATTATAATATGGGCAATCTTAGATCAGTTAACAAAGCATTTAAACGCGTTGGTATTGATGCAAGGGTGACGTCCGATTTGAACGTAATTCGTTCAGCGAATAGGTTGATTCTACCTGGAGTCGGACATTTTGATCGGGGTATGTTCGAGTTGAAAGAACGTGGGTTGATTGATGTCATTTATGAGCAAGTCATTCATAACGCAAAGCCCATTTTAGGCATATGTTTGGGAATGCAGCTCATGACCGAGTTTAGCGAAGAAGGTAACTTAGATGGTCTAAAACTCGTCAAGGCGCAAACAAAGAAATTTGAGTTGGAAAATCAAGGGCTAAAGATTCCCCATATAGGTTGGAACACCCTTGATGTTAACACTGGGTCAAAGCTTTTAAAGTCGGTATTGATTGATTCTTTTTTCTACTTTGTTCACAGCTACTATGTCAAGTCAAATTCGAATGATTTGTTGTGCTCTGAAACTCAGTATGGCCATTCTATGGTATCCTCATTTGAAAAGGAAAATATTTTTGGAGTTCAATTTCATCCTGAAAAAAGTCATCAACAAGGTCTAGAATTACTACAAAATTTTGCTTCGCTAGATGTTTAGGCCAAGAGTCATTCCTTGTTTGCTCATTGATAACAATGGACTCGTTAAAACGCAACAGTTCGCTGATCCGGTCTATATAGGTGATGCCATGAATGCCGTTAAGATATTTAATGATGCAGAGGCTGATGAGATTGTATTTCTCGATATAAATGCTTCAGTGAACTCCAGTCCATTTAATTTCGCCTTGATCAGCCGAATAGCTGATGAAGCATACATGCCTGTGGCTATTGGAGGTGGTATTGATTCTATTGCAAAGGTTCGAGAAGCGTTTAGTGCGGGTGCTGAGAAGGTTATAATCAATTCAGCTTTTCATGCAAATCCAAATTTGATTTCTGAGGCTGCGGATGTGTTTGGCTCGCAGGCAATAATTGTTTCGCTGGACATTAAAAAAGTGATTGAGGAATACCGTGTCTATTACAATAGAGGGGAGATAGAGGCAGGGCTAACACTTATGCAGTGTCTTCAATTGGCCCAGGAAAAAGGAGCTGGAGAAGTCATGATCAATCATATTGACAATGATGGAATGCAAGATGGTTACGATCCTGAATTAATTGATTTTGTTAGCTCAAGTCTATCTATACCGTTAATCATGTGTGGTGGGGCAGGAGACTATGATGATCTGAAGATTGCAGTTGACGCTGGAGCATCTGCAGCAGCAGCAGGAAGTTTATTCGTGTTTATGGGTGGACGTAATTCAATTATGATTAATTATCCTGATCGAGAAGAAATGACCGAAATTTTTGGATGATATGAGTGAATACAAAATTTGTTCGCGTTGTGTGATGGATTCGAGTGATCCACAGATTTCATTTAATTCTAAAGGACATTGTAATCATTGCACCGATTATTTATCAGTTCTTCAAAATCAAAACAATGATCAACAGAATTCGAAAATTCAATTAGAGGCACTCCTAGCTGAAATAAGAAAAGATACTTCATCTAAATACAATTGTCTGGTAGGAGTAAGCGGAGGTGTTGATAGTACATATCTGGCTTACTTGGCAAAAGAGAAGTTTGGATTGAGGCCGCTGGCTCTGCATTTGGACAATGGGTGGAACTCAAAGTTGGCGGTAAAGAATATTTCAAAACTGATTCGAAAACTTGGTATTGATCTGCATACACATGTAATCAATTGGGATGAGTTTAGAGAATTGCAATTGGCTTATCTGAGAGCTTCAGTTCTGGACATTGAAGTGCCAACAGATCATGCGATTAGAGCAGCAATGTATAGAACGGCTAAGGATAATGGGATCGAGTATATATTACGCGGATACAATCGACATACAGAAGGTATTATTCCTAAGGCATGGACGTTTTATAAGCTAGACTTAAATAATTTGCTTGATATCCAGAGTAAATATGGTAAGGGGACATTGGACACCTATCCCATGATGGGTACCAATGAAATGAAGAAGATTGAACGAGAATATGGTCTCAAGACCATAGCTCCATTAAACTATATGGGCTTTGATGAGGAAAGTGTAAAAACACTAATCACTGAAAAGCTAGGATGGACACCATATGGAGGGAAGCACCATGAGTCGGTTTTCACAAGATTTTATCAAGGCTACATACTTCCAAAAAAGTTTGGAATTGACAAGCGAAGGGCTCATTTCAGTAATGCAATCTGTCAAAATATTATGACTCGAACCGAGGCGCTAGATTTCTTAGACTCGCCTACTTATGATATTGATACTCAAAATTTAGATCGAGAGTATGTGATCAAAAAATTTGAAATTACTGAGGATGAATTTAAGGCAATAATGGGCCAACCTGTTCGTTCTCATTTCGATTTTAAGACAGAGCTAAAGTCTAAAATTCGAAAAAAATACCTCGACCCGCGCAACCCGCTCGTCCGTTTTGTAAAGCGTAAAGCAAATTTTAAGTGATTGTAAAAGCCAGCTTGAGTAGCCAGAAGAATCATCTATCGTATCGATGGGAATAGTTAAATCTCAAGCGATAAATAATTCCATATTCAATTACATAGGACAAGTAATTGGATATGTAAATATCATCGTATTATTTCCGATCCTACTGACTCAAGAAGAGTTTGGGTTGACAAGGCTATTGGCGTCAATGGCAATAATTTTCGCCCAACTGTCTTCTTTCGGATCTCAAAGAGTGATTATTAAGTT
>CALKOP010000081.1 GCA_938091155.1 uncultured Flavobacteriales bacterium
TAATAAGGAGCAATAGTAGCGAATGAAACAAGGATTATAGCAGAAAGTTTAGTCAAATGGGTAAACATAATGTAATACAATATGAACCCTGATATTCATTCGATGAATAATACTATCTTCATTTGATCACATATCGAGTGCAATAATTCTTTGAACTCATTTGATTGACATTATATTTGCTCGCAAAGCCTCACGACCTATGAAAATGAAATTATTTCCCCTCGTAGCATTGACCGTTGGATTGTGGTCATGCGGAGGAAACGCTGACTCCGAAAAAGCACAAGAAGAGAATACGGAAACGATAACCGAAGAAACTGAGACAACAGAGCAGGATGCTGGAATAAACGATATGGCTGACTTCCAGTTTCATACTATGATTGCCAATTTACCTAGCCCCCTAGAAACATTTCATTTGATCTCGGATGTAAGCGTAGGAATGGATGGGGTTCCGTTAACACCTGCATCTGATGCGAAAAGTTTAAGTACAATGTCCGCAAAGGCATACGGCTATGGGATTTACATAACAGATATGGGCTTCATGGCATATGAACATCAAAATCAGCAGACACTTGAGTACTTTCAAACATGTAGAGAATTAGCCCAGGCACTTGGAGCTGGAGAAGTTTTTGACAAAACTATTAGTACAAATTTTGAGGAGAATACCTCTAGCGAAGAGAAATTTGTAAAGATGATGGATGAAGCATTTAATGCAATGGATCAGTACATGGTGGACAATGAGCGATTTGTAAATGCCACTGAGATATTTGTTGGAAGTTGGGTTGAGACTCAATTAATTGCAACAAACATTGTAATGGATCAGCCAATAAATGATGAGAATCGTGCAATTTACAATGGAATCTATGAGCAAAAATTACACGCCTCCAATTTGATGAACGTTTTGAGTGAAATAGAAACGGAGTTGAATGATGACGTTGTGAATAAAGTGGAGGGCATTATGATGTTTTATGCTGGCTTTACATCAGCTGAAGATATTACCGCAGAAGATCTTAAGGAGTTAGATGGTAAATTGAATGCACTTAAGAGGGCATTAACAGCTTAAGACAGTAATTAATAACATCCAAAGCCCTTGCATAATATATAGTGGCTTTTTGCTTTATTCAAATGTTTAATCGAATGGGTATAGCGTTTTAGACTTCGCAGTATCGATCAATTTTTTCAGATAGTAAATAGGTGCAATTACCTATATCTGTGTGCGTTTGAATCCAAATTTTAACTATCAACATGATCAAAAAAATATTCATAGGGATTTTTGTTTTTCTAGGGCTCATAATAGCTGTGGCTATTGTGTTACCTATTGTATTTAAGGACGACATAATTGCCTTGGTTCAAGAAGAAGCAAACAACAACCTGAACGCAACATTGGAGTTTGGGGATATTGGTTTGTCAATGTTTGAAAGCTTCCCTGATTTTACATTAACCATCGAAAACATTAAAGTTACCGGTCATGGTCAATTTGAGGGAGTTGCCTTCGCGGAAATTGAAGCGCTCAAGCTAAGTCTTGATTTAATAAGTGTGATAAATGGAGGGAAAATTCAGATTAACACCATTGGTTTAGTAACACCTAAACTTCATGTAATTGTTCTCAAAGATGGTACAGCAAATTATGACATTGCAAAAGCATCTGAGGACGCTCCTGACACGGAAGAGAAAGACGAAGAAGAAAGCTCGGAATCGGATGTTGGATTTAATATTGGACTGAGTGAATATTATATTCGAAATGCTAATATCATATATGATGATAGGGCGGGAGGCCTGTATGCCCACTTAATTAATTTCACCCATGAAGGAAGTGGAGACTTTACAAAAGATGATTTTCTGTTAGAGACAATGACTGATGCTGATGCCATTGATTTTAAAATGGATGGTGTTTCATATTTAAGTAGAACAGCTCTTGATATGAAATTTGACATGAATCTGAACATGCCGAATATGCGGTTTGAATTTGTAGAGAACTACATTAAGTTTAATGCTTTGCATCTAGGGTTTAATGGTTCGGTTGCCATGTCAGATGAAGAAGGTGGACCAATTGATTTAGATGTCACATTTGAAACCAAGGAAACCACATTTAAAAGTTTGCTATCCTTAGTTCCTGCCATTTTTATGACCGATTTTGAAGATATAGAAACAGACGGAAATCTTGCCCTAAGCGGTATGGCTAAAGGTAGAATGCTAGGAGATCAGTTGCCGGAATTTGCACTTGATCTTATAGTAAGTGATGCTCGATTCCAACATCCGGATTTGCCAAAAGCGGCTGAGAATATCGCCATCGATCTACACATTAAAAACCTAGGTGGATCAGATGATAACACCGTGATTGATTTAAATAAATTTCATGTAGAATTGGCTAATGACCCTGTTGATGTCAAGCTGCATATGCGCACCCCGATTTCGGATCCATTTATAGATGCAGAGATTGTCATGAACATGGATTTGGCTTCATTGGCTTATGTTATTCCGTTGGAAGAAGGACAAGCCATAACTGGTAGGATCGTTAGTGATATACAATTAAAGGGAAACCAAAGCGCATTGGATGATGAGCGTTATCAAGATTTTGAAGCCGGAGGAACGCTTGTGATGAAGGAATTGGACTACAAAGATCCAACGATGGCATATCAAACACTTATTAAGTCCTGCTCGTTACAGTTTTCACCTTCATCAGCCACTTTGAGTGAATTTGACATGTTGATTGGCAAATCAGATATTTCACTGACCGGTCATGTGGACAATATTGTGGAATGGTATGTTGCAGATTTTCCACTTGAAGGTGGATTTCTCATGAGATCTAATTATATGAACATTAATGAATTCATGGGTGAGAGCGGAGAGTCTGAAGCAGTTGAATCATCTGAAACCTCTTCTGAATCTGAAGGCGGTGTTGCTGAAATTCCTGCAGGATTTGATTTTGATTTGAATGTTTCAATTAATGAATTGATTTATAATAATTTGAATATTACCAATGTGAATGGTCAGGTTATTCTGAAAGACGAAACATTAAATATGACGAGTCTTAGCATGAATATGTTAGAAGGAGGATTGAATATGAGTGGATCTTACTCAACAGCAAATCCAGTAGCCCCAGACTTTGATGTAAACATGTTGATTTCTCGTTGGGATATTCCTTCGGTATATAAGTACCTAGATATGGCGAAGAAGATAGCTCCAGTAATGGAGCATGCGACTGGAGCTTTTTCCTCTAAATTAGCAATGGCAGGAAAGTTAGATCAGAATATGGAGCCACTCCTAAAGACTCTTGATGGTGGCGGTAAACTGACAACTCATGAAGTTTCATTAAAAAATCCACCGGTATTAGTTAAAGTTGCTGAAGCAGTCAAGTATGAAGGTTTAAAGAACATGGAACTTGACAATGTGAATGTAAGTTTCAAATTTGAAGATGGTCGAGTAGAGGTGGAGCCTGTTGATTATACAGTTGGTAAGGAGATACCTTCTAAATTCAGTGGTAGCAATGGTTTTGACGGCACGCTGGATTATGTATGGGCATTGGATATACCTACAAAACTTATGGGTGGTCAGGCTGCAAAAGTTGTTTCGGGATTACTATCGAAAGCAAGCGCTGCAAAAGGTGTGAATGCGCAAATGCCTGAACGAGTAAAAGTTGACTTAGATATCACTGGCACAAGCGAGGATCCAAAAGTTACTCCTAGAATGGCAGGAATAGAGGGAGGATCAGCTGTTGATGATCTGAAAGGTCAAGCCATGGATGAACTCAACAAGAAGAAGGATGAGTTAGAGAATAAAGCAAGGGACGAAGCAGATAAAGCTAAAGCTGAAGCAGAGGCGAAAGCGCGCGCTGAGGTAGATAAAGCGAAAAAATACGCTGAGGCAGCTGCTAACAAGGAAAAAAATGATGCTAAGGCCAAAGCCGATGTAGAGAAAAAGCGATTAGAAGCTGAGACACGAAAGAAGACAGATGCCGCAAAGAAAAAGGCAGCTGATGCTGCTAAGAATCGCCTTAAAGGACTAGGTAAATAGTTAGTTGGTTCTCACAAAGTACTTTTCAAAAGCCTCCACCACGGAGGCTTTTGTGTTTTCAAAATCTTGAAATTCACCAAGCTCTTTTTCAACAGTCGTCACACCCTTATCTCGAATACCACATGGAACAATGTAGTCGAAGAATTTTAAGTCCGTATTGACGTTAAAAGCAAAACCATGCATAGTAATATATCTGCTTGCTTTTACTCCGATAGCACAGACTTTTCGAACCCTTGGTTGATCAACATCTAACCAAACACCGCTAGCGTCTGAAAGACGATCTCCCATTATACCCAGCGGTTTAATAACATCTATGATTGATTCTTCAATACTCCATATATACTTCCCAACTCCCATTTCAAATTGCTCCAAGTCAAAAATTGGATATCCTACAATTTGCCCGGGACCATGATAGGTGATATCTCCACCTCGGCTTGCCTTGAAAAATTCCGCACCTATGTCTTTAGGATCGTGAATTAAGTTTTTAAGGTCTCCTGATTTCCCTAAAGTGTACACAGGATTATGTTCCACTAAAAGCAGCGTGCTGTCGTTATGAACAATTCCCTGCCTTTTCTTTTCAAGAATTCCATTGAATAGTTTTTCCTGTTCTAAAAGCGCCTGAGCATAGGACATTCTGCCTAAGTCAACTACTTCAAACGATTTCTTAATCATCTTGCAAAGGTGCTTAATCGAATCGTTGAATACGAGCACTGTCTGCCTCGAACTCTACGATACGGTAGTTCCGCATCCAACCTTGGTTATCATTACGGTAAATGGCAACAGAATATATTTGACGATCAATCAAGCGTGGGTCTCTAAGCGAGGGGGTGAAGTTTTGGGTAACGTTTCTTAGATCGTGAAACAGAAAGGAAAGATCATCTGTTTCCACAGCGCAAAACACTTCACCTGTTTGATCCGTTAGCTCCACCAAATTTCGCCAAGGCTCGTCTAAGCCTGCGCCACTCCAATTAATATAGGCACGCCCACCCGGCGTGGTTTCGATTGAAATTTTACTCACGTTTTTTGTATCGGTCGCTGTGTTGTTACCTCGAAGTAATAAGGGTGCGCTATAATATACTGAATCAATTGTTTCCAAAGAAACAATGGCCATTCTAGATCGGTTGTCCTGTGTTTTTTTTATGGCGAAACGACCAAAAATTTGCCCATCGGTATAGTGAACGTCCTTGTCCTGAAGTAAATACAGCTCCATCCTATCTCGATGTTCTACAGAATCATTGACGTATAGTTGCACATTTTGAAAGTCTTGGGGTAAATGCATTCTAATATGTATCGCCTGTTGATCGGTAACTGGTTCAAAAGCCGGATGATTTCCAGCATGTGCCCAAAGCGTGTTTGAAATCTTATCCGGGTTAACTCTAGATAGATATTCTGCTATGTTGTAAGGTTCAACATCTTCCACAATAACTGGATCCTTTTCGCATGAAACGGAAATCCATACGACTAATATTAGGAAATATCTATTCATTAAAACTTGACAACCAACTTGGCATTTACTCTTCTGCCAGTCAAATAATTTGGTACTCCATACTCAACGTTGCGTGCGTCCTTAATCCAAAGGTAACTGATGGTATTATTAACTGCCAGCAAGTTGAAAACCTCCATACTAAACCAAGCCGATTTAATGTAATTGAAAGCTGGAATTTTGGATTCCTTTCCTTCTTCCTTAAGCCTAGCGCTGAATCCAATATCAACTCTGCGGTAAGGTGGCATTCGGAATATGTCCTTATATCGAGTATAACTTGGTGGGCCAGTGGGTAAGCCAGTTCCAACCAAAATGCTTAGGTGCATTTGAATGAATCTATATTTTGGCAGATAGTCTTGAAATGTCAATGCGAAATTCACTCGTTGATCTGTCGGTCTCGGAATATAACCGGGATAAATTGTCGTACTATCTATGGTTTGTTGATACTTAATAGGCGAGGCAATTGCCGTATCGTCAAACGCGGTTATGTACAATTGATATTGGTCGTCTTGAATGTCTTCCATCGTTTGCATCAATGAAATACTTGCCCATGATTCAATTCCCTTTACGAAGTGACCATTTAGTTTTAAGTCAACACCTCGTGCGTATCCCTTGGCGTTGTTTTCTGCATAATACCTTATTCGAACATTGTCTAGCTCATAAGGTATAATGTTATCCAATTGTTTGTAGTAGGCCTCGCCAACAAATTTGAATGAGCGTTTTAAAATTTTAAAATTATGATCTGCACCTATTACATAATGGATGGAGGTTTGTGCTCGAATTGCAGGATTAACTTGACCAAATAGATCGCGCATTTCTCTATAGAAAGCAGGTTGGTGATAATAACCCCAACTTGCTCGAAACAACCAATCTCGCTGATTCAGAGTTGTGTCACCATTTGGTTGAACTGTTTTCTTATTCCAAGATGGTTTATAGGCCATTTGTAGCCTAGGACTCCAAGTAGTTTGGTTATTTAAGTCCCAATAATGGAATCGGCCACCAGCGGTAAAATACAGCTGATGTTCGTTTAGTTCAAAATTCCAATCCCTTTGAAAATATCCCATAATCCTATTGGTGGCTATTCTGTTGAAGGATCTAATTGTCTCATAAAGGTTTACATCTTCACCATCATAGGGAACGGAGAAGCCAACAGAGTCAATCATACTCCATTCGCGCAACTCATCTTCAATATCCTCACGTTGATACCTTAATCCCCATAACCACGAGTGGTTGTTAGGTTTGAAATCTCCTTGAATTTCAGTAGCAAAAACGACTGCGTTAAGCTCGTTTCTAGCATGATCCAAGTATGATCCAGTTCCAATTACAAACGCTTCATCTCCAAAAGACTCTTTACTCAGATCTGTTTCAAGTTCTGATAATCGATAGGCCGCCTCGATATCAAATGTTTCCGTTTCTTGAGTTTGAAAGGCCGATGTAATCCATCGAATATTCAAATCATATCGTGGGGTCCACGTAGTGGTAAATGCTCCAAATCCAGTTCGGTAATCATCTACTTCTTGTCCATCAAAAAAGGCGTTTAAACCAATAGCACTTCCTATTGTGCCAAATGAGGCTTGTCGGTTTTCAGGTTTAAATTGGTATTTGTTTTGAGAGAAGTTTCCTAGGAATCCAAATTCCCATTCTGTGTTAACAGAGTAGGTGAGGTAGGTCTGGTAATCTAAAAAGAACGGACGGTAATCACCCTGTACGTCATTAGATGACAATAGATATTGATTGGTGAAATATCTGAATCCATGCAGCTGGGTGAATCGCTTATTGTCTGAAGCATTTTCGAGGTGCACATTGGCTCCGAGTAATCCAGCGGATACAGAACCTGCAAATTTCTCAGGTTTCTTGTAGGTTATGTCTAATACACTTGACATTTTATCTCCATACTTTGCTTCAAAGCCGCCTGATGAAAAACTTATGTCTTCTACGAGGTCACCATTCACAAAGCTTAATCCTTCTTGAGCACCGCTTCGGACCAAAAACGGTCTATAAACCAGGATTCCATTTACATAAATTAGGTTTTCATCAAAATTCCCTCCTCTCACTGAGTATTGAGAGCTTAATTCATTGCTATTGGATACACCAAGCGCACGGCTGGGTAGAAGTGATTCAACACTTCCAGTTATGGATGGATTAAGCCTGACATCACCTACCTCAATGATTCTCATTGGCTTTTCGCGAAAGCGTTCTTCAGTTAATACAAATTCATCCCCGATAATAGCTTGGCTGACTAGCTTCAAGTCTCTTTTTTCTATGGAACCATCAGTAAGATTTAACTGAAGATTAAAGGGTTCATAAGAAACATGACTAAAGATTATAGTTACATCCCTGTCTGCCGGTACTTCTAATTGATAATTACCTTTTTCAGTTGAAGTGGTGATGAATTTAGTTCCTGGAATACCAATATCCGCAAATGCGATAGCTTCACCATCAACACCGGTGAGCTGTCCCTTTATTGCTGCCGTCTGTGCTAGGATGGCTAAGGATCCGATTAGAAACAGAATGGATAGAAAAGTATGTTTGGAGAACCTCAACGATTAGTATGACTTGCTATTTTTCCTTGAATTTACCTTTCTTCCAAGCGTTGACAAATTGAGCCCAGGCTATTGGATTCAAAAGACTGCCACTTGGCATTTGGCCTTGCTGATATAAACGGGTGTATTCGCGTTGTATTGCTAATGCCGAATTTGATTGTGCGCTTATTGGCACACCTTGCACAGCCATGCGCACCTTCTCATTGGTCAAATTAGCAAAAGCACGATCGTAATCGTCTTGAGTTGTGTTCAATGACAAAAAGGATTGTCGAAACTGCTCTTTACTTGGCCAGGGATAAACTTCAGTTGCGGGCAGCAGAAGCGTATCTCGCTGCAACATTTGAATCATTGAATAACGTGCGTCGGAAAGAGTATCCTTAATAATTACATCTGCTTCATCGTAGCCAATACTTTTAAAGATAATGGTGTCACTTTTTCTCACAACCAAAGAGAAGAATCCGAAATAATCGCACATGGTACCTCTGTTCGATCCCTTTATCATTACACTGGTAAAAGGCACAGGAGTCAAGCTGTCACCCGAAACAACTACTCCGGATAGCTGTAATAAGTCCTTACTTGGGTCATCTTGTCCACGGGTTATATTGGCGGCAAATATTAATGCCAGTAGAAAAAACAGTTTCGTTAAACGCATTTTTTATCGTTTGTAGAATGTACCTTCAAATGTGGCAACATTT
>CALKOP010000082.1 GCA_938091155.1 uncultured Flavobacteriales bacterium
TAGGATCTAGTTGTATTTATCCAAAACTGGGACCACAACCTTTGAAAGAAGAATATCTACTTCAGGGCTTCTTAGAACCAACTAATGAGCCCTATGCTATCGCAAAAATTGCTGGGATTAAGTTGGCGGAGAGTTACAGACATCAATACGGGAGTAATTTCATATCGGCCATGCCTACGAATCTGTATGGACCAAATGATAACTACAATCTTCATAACTCACACGTTTTACCTGCACTTCTGCGCAAGTTTCATGAGGCTGTAGTTACTAATAAGACTTCTGTAGAGATTTGGGGAACAGGATCGCCACGCAGAGAATTTATGCATGTAGATGATTTGGCTAGTGCCTGCCTTTTTCTAATGGAAGATTATAATGGTTCCGAGTTTGTCAATGTGGGAGTCGGTACCGATGTGTCGATTCGGCAATTGGCTGAAATGGCTGCTGAGGCAACTGATTTTAAAGGAGAGCTTGTGTTTGACACATCCAAACCAGACGGTACTCCCAGAAAATTGATGGATGTATCTAAGCTTCATTCTTTGGGTTGGGAGCATAGTATTGGCTTAAAGGATGGTATTAAAGCCGTTTATGAAAGTGTGAAGGATACACCAGTATTTGCGAATTCGAATTAATTTAGCCGAATGCTACGAGTTTTACTGACGATTCTTCTCTCCTCTGTCATGAGCGCTGTCTTTAGTCAGTACATTCTCAGTCCTCTCAATCCAGAACACGGAGCGCTAATGGACGTCCATATGACAAAATCTGAATTGCGTTCGGACTTTGCGGTCAAGCCATATTTGCTGGGTATGCAAGAATTGGATTCAATTTTCGATGCTGACACAAAGAACTGGACGAGAAGAGAGTACGAAAGTTGGGTGATGCGTAAGTTGAAGAATGAGCACTTATTTGAAGTTCATTCTGATGATTTTCACCTGCAAGGTGATGCAGCATTTAATCTTGAAGCTAGCAATTACGCAGATGATCAAGGTCGCAGGGCATACACAAATACTCGGGGTTATGTTTTTAACGGCATGATTGGAAAGAGAATATTCTTTCATACCACATTCTTTGAAAGTCAATCTATTTTCCCAAATTACATGGATAGTGTAGTTTCCTCGAGGGGTGACTTTAATGAAAAAGGTGGCTCGAAGTTTTTATCCAGAGGTTCAGTTCCTGGTTATGGTAGGTGGAAATCCTTCACAAGATATAAATCGAGCTATGATTATGATTACACACTTGCCACAGGGTCGTTTGGGGTCGTTTTAAATCGGCAGAGCTATTTGCAATTTGGTCACGAGAAACAATTTGTAGGACATGGTCATAGGTCAATGCTCTTGTCGGACGCATCATCACCATTTCCTTTTCTAAAAGCACAGATTGGCTTCTGGCAGAATAGAATCACGTATACAACTATCTATGCTGTTTTACAGTCGCTTGAGAGAATTACAAATATTGGATACGCGAATAAAGAGAACATGTTTCGGAGGCTTGGAGCACGATTTCATTATTTAAGCTTTCAACCTGCTGGTTGGTTCAGTTTTGGTTTTTTTGATGCAACAACATGGACTTGGAGAAAGAATAGCAGCCCTGGGAGTATAGAATACTATAGTCCTCATGGATGGATCTACACAGGAAATGGCATTCGTAATCACATTACTGGAATTAATGGACAAGTGAACCTGTTTAAAATGTTACAAGGCTACGGACAGTATGCTATTAATGTAAAAGGTAGAGGGCAGGCCGCACAAGTTGGATTGAAACTATATGGCCCCATTGATAATCTTGTAATGCAGATTGAATACAATAAGGTTGGTCAAAGCTTTTATTTCTATGCTGAGGATTCTACAAATACTGTTTTTATTAAAGAACCATTACAAACTGGTACAAACGCCTTGGATTACTATCAGCACAATGACTTAATGTTGGGTCATCCAATGGGTATAGCGCTCGATGAAGTCATTTTAAAATTGAATTATAGACTAAGAGATTTGTTCACGAGCGCATCTGTTAACTATATCAAATTAAACTCAATTTCAAATCCTACAACAATTCAAAACATACGTGTTGAAGCAGGATATGTAATTAATCCAAAATCGAATGCTCAGATAGCAGCTGGATTGATCTACAGAACTGAGGATAGGGTAAATAGGGGCTCATTTAATACTACGTATCCATTCGTGGCTTTTAGGACGAATCTCTTTAATCGATACATGGATTTCTAATTATGGTCAACATCCTTCTTGCATTCGTAACAGCGCTTCTTGTATCTGTCTTGGCATTTCCGTCACTGATAAAGGTGGCATATCTAAAACGCCTTGTCGATGAGCCTGGCCTAGCCAGGAAGCTACACTTTAGGCGTATACCGACAATTGGTGGCATTATCATTTTCGCAGGCACCTTATTCTCATATTTACTTTGGTATCCTTTCAAAGAGATTTGGGATGTGGCTCATTTAGGGAGGGCCTTGCGCGATTTTCAATACATCGGTGCGACTATGATTATCTTATTCTTCATTGGAATTAAGGATGATATAATTGGCACCGCTCCTGTAAAAAAGCTTGCCGGTCACTTAGTGGTTGCTTTCATATTGGTTATTATGGGTGACATTCGGATTACTGGAATGCACGGGATATTCGGTATTTATGAATTGCCTGTATGGGCGGGAATCTTTCTTTCGATATTAACCTATACTGCAGTTGTAAATGCGATAAACTTGATTGATGGTATTGATGGACTAGCAGCGGGTGTTGGTATAATAGCTTCAAGTGCGATGGGCTTCTGGTTTTTTATTGCAGGAGCTTATGAATATGCCGTGCTTGCAGGAGCCATGTCGGGTTCGTTAATTGGATTTTTGGTGTATAATTTTTCTCCGGCAAAAATTTTTATGGGTGATAGTGGGTCATTAACTATCGGTCTGGTTCTTTCAGTACTAGCTATAAAGCTAATTGAGTATCCTGTGGATTTGATACCAAACGAATTGATCCGTATTTCAAAACCAGTTTTCGCAATGGCGGCATTGGTTTACCCGCTTACGGATACGCTCCGAATCTTTATTTATAGAATAACCCGTGGTATGCCACCTTTCGCGGCAGATAAAAACCATATACATCACAGAATTATTGAACTTGGACTTGGACATCGACAAACGGTATTATTGATTTATGCCGTATCGATATTTATGATCGCTCTTAGTACAAGCATTCATGAAAGCCCGGGCGTAGTGCTCGTAATAACTGCTTTTTTGGCATTGGTGATATCTCAAATACCGGGTATTCTGGTTTATATTAAAAAAAGAGGCGAACAGAAAAGTTGAAAAGTATAGTAACCATATTATTTCTTTTCTGCCAAGGAGTGCTATTGACACAAACCACGTTTGTCCCGTTAGATCGGTTTTCGACATGGACTGTAGAGCGTCAATTGGATTCCAACGCTACAGACTTTCATCCTGAAATTAAGCCGTACAGCGCCTGGTCTGTTGATGCATTCGAAATTGACATGCCGAATAGAGGCTGTCTTATGGATAAGAAAGGCGAGAAGCAGGACGTGGGAGGCAGTTATGCTGAAGTCTCACCTCGCGTGAATGCAACTGGTTTCTATCAATCGGGATCTAGTAAGTCGTTTGCACTTGAGTCGTTTATTGGAGCTGGTATCTATGCTGGCTACAAAGGTAAATTCATGCTTAATGGTGATGTTTTAGCGGGTTATAATGAACCTGTAAAATACCTTGATCGGATTACCGATAGCTTGAGCATGGTGCCTGGATATGGGCCTTCGAATAGGCAAGGGGGTTATGGATTCAATCAATCGACCTTCAGCCTGTCTTGGAAACCGGGAAGATTAGTGGAAATGCATGCAGGTAGGGGGAAGCATTTTATTGGGGAAGGGTATAGAAGCCTTTTTATCAGTGATTATGCCTCAAATTACAATTATCTGCGAACTGATGTTAACGTTTGGCGAATTAGATATATGGTTTTATTTGCTCAAATGAAAGCAGCACAAGGCTATCCTAATCAAATAGACCCGAGAACTAACAAGTATTCCACCATGCATTATTTGAGTCTAAATATTACAAAATGCTGGTCAGTAGGTGCCTTTGAAGCAGTTGTGTGGGAATCGGAAGATTCGGTACAGAATCGACAATTTGACATCAATTACTTAAACCCAATTATTTTCTTTAGACCAATTGAGTACAGCATTGGTTCCTCTGATAACAGCCTTTTAGGATTTTCCTCAACCATCCGGCCTGCTGCTGGGCTCACACTTTATGGCCAAGTGATGTTGGACGAATTTTACTGGCAAGATGTTGTTGCCCCTGTATATGCGGCCCTTAACCCAGATTCTTCCATAGGAACTGGATCGTGGAGGAACAAACAATCTTTACAACTTGTGGTAAAGTATCACAACATTGCTGGATGGAAGAATTCGACCATAATAGCTGAAATGAATGTTGTAAGACCTTACATGTATAGTCATGGTAACTCAAATCAGAATTACATGAATCTAACGCAACCATTGGCACATCCACTAGGTAGTAATTTTATCGAATGGTTGGCCATTGCTGCATGGCAACCGGCTCCTAAATGGAACCTGATGTTGAACGCTACCTACTCCAGAAAAGGTTATTCAACTTCTATGAAATATGCGGGAGAAGACCCAAATATCAGTTCGGCCTATTTATCTAATGCAACCGAATTTGGCTATTACCAATTTCAGGGCAGACTAGTTGATGTGGCAAATGTTAGAGCTCATGCGTCTTACACCTTGGTGCATAGCTGGAATTTAAGAGCCGAAGCATCTGTTCAATGCAGAATGGAGCGAACAAGCTCTACAGTAAATGATATTGTAATGGTCAGTCTTGGTTTGAGAACATCTTTATGGAATGAATATCGAGACCTATAGTTAACCAATTGAATTTGAGACTTTAACGGGGTGTTTTGATATTCATTTGAACAGTTTTTGAATATCTAATTTCGATTCAACCAACTTCACTTTTGTGGGTATGATAAATCAAAAAGTGTTGGGCTTGATATTTAGTCGTTTTCGGCAATCGATTCGAAATCCAAGACAATTGAATTCATGCAGAATCGCTTATATGTAGGAGGTGGACCATCGTCAAATATATGCCCTAAATGTCCACCGCATCGACCACAAACAACCTCAGTTCTTATCATGCCATGTGTTGCGTCTTTATTATACTCAACACTTTTTACGCTAATAGCTTCAAAAAAGCTTGGCCAACCACATTGACTGGAAAACTTGGAATCCGATATAAAAAGGTGGTTACCGCATGCGGCACAATAATAATTACCCAAACCCTCAGAATCCCAATATTTACCAGTGAAGGCACGCTCGGTTCCTTTTTCACGCGCGATGTAATAAACATCTTCTGGAAGTACTTTCTTCCATTCTACGTTGCTTAGTTTCAACTTGGTGGTATCCGTTTTAGAATAGTAAGGGTTCTCATTTTTACTTACAGTCATGGTTTTGGTGTTTTCATCTTGGTTGGTTTGGCTGCAACCAAGACTTGGAATTAAAATGAAAGCTAGCAGAAATTTTTGGATCATTTTCATAATGGTGAACTAGAAGAAAGAAAGGCTAGAGCCTTTCATTATGTTCATTTAAAGTATATACAGCCAAATTCGATAATAGTTCTTGATTTAGAAAATGATTCTTTGAATGCTCCAAGTGCAATGCCTTTTCCCGTTAGTAAGTGCCCATTTCGCCTCCGATTTGTACGTGACGATTTTCGGACTCAATGGAGTTGAAGGCACACGTTCCAATGCAAGAATTGTTGTCTCTGCAAATAGCGGCTCATTCAATGGTAATTTTGTTTTTGAAAGCGTTCGCGGTTCGCTTTGCTAATTCAGTTCCGTGGTCTTTGGAATGCATCGCGGGGCCTTGTAATAAATTGATTTACCCTGTTATTGGATCGCATACGGTAGATAGATTCACCGTCAACAACAGCAATCCCCCTTTAATATGAGACGCTCGGTTTACAGAATAGGAAACGAATCAAATATCTTGTGATTGAATTTCATTGTTAGGCTTAAGTTTCGCGAGCATCAAACTGAAAATGTGCGTGTATGTATACTTATCTTGAGCCAAACGTCTTGAGTTTTCAGCCAAGGTCGTAGCAAGAATATCGTCCTCAAGTATTTGTATGACCTGAATTGAAAAGGTCTCGGGGTCATTGGCTATAAGCAGGTGCTTGCCATTTTCAACTTCAATGCCTTCTGCACCTATGGAGGTAGATACGATTGGTAGTCCTTTATACATTGCATCAAAGGTTTTGATTTTCATGCCGCTACCAAACCGAAGGGGGACAATGGCACATCGGCTTTCATTCATAAGTAGCTCAAGATCATCCACAAACCCCTTGAAATAAATGTTGCTAGTATTCAATAGTTTGTTTTTTAGCTTTTGATCGGCACCTTTTCCACAGATTACTAATTCAGCATCCGGATGTGATTGAATAACCTTTGGCCAACAATTATCAATGAACCAGTCAATGCCATCAGCATTGGGCGTCCAACTAAGTGTGCCAGAATAAAAAATTTGTTTTTTTGATTGTTTTAAATTGACTGTTTCATCCTGCAATAGGTCATCATTTCCTAAGTGGTAGGTCAGATTAAATTTTTCCTCTTTAATACCTAATTCAGTTTTGGTTAATTC
>CALKOP010000083.1 GCA_938091155.1 uncultured Flavobacteriales bacterium
GCTGTGTATCGATAGCCAGTATAATTATGAGACCAATAGAAAGCAAATGTTTTGAAACAAAGCACAGCTTGTGCGTTGCCTGAATACATTGGCACGTATAGCATCTGAAGTCCCGTTGATTGGTCTTCGTTATTAGTTGGTTTTTGGCTTGTAGTTAAGACATAGTTTGTCATGAGATTCAAGTCAAGTGTCCAGTTGCCCTTCTCAAAGGATACACGTGTTGAAGTTTCTATTCCTCTGCTCCAAACCTGCAGTATATTCCTAGGTGACCAATATCCAGCATTTGGGAGCCATAAAATCCAATTATCAATGTTTCGATTGAACAGGGTAGCGTCAAATGACGCAGTTAATCTAGTTGCATTCTTATGAAGTCTAGCTCCAATCTCTTGGCTAAAACCACTTTCTGGCAGCAGATTAGCCACCCCTCCTGGTGACCAAAATCGATCGTTTATCGTAGGTATTCGAAAATCTTTACTCGCTTTTGCGCGAAGATTAAACCAAGGTGAGGCTGCATAATTCATCCCTGCGGAGTACACAATGGGAATCATTTCCAAATCAAGCATCTCTTGCCTTATACTGAGGTTAGCCTTTAGTCGTTCAGTTGTATTTTTAAAAAGATATGATGCGAATCCGGCTAGTTGGTTTTGAGTTGGTTGAGCACTATAATTATCTCCAATTACTGAGCTATAAGTACTAGATATTCCAGCAACAAGAGCGTGATTCTGATTTATCTGATATTTCGATTCAATTTGACTAACGATGGTTTGAAATCTAGTGGCGGTTTCAATATTAATGGCATCATTTGAGTAGCCAATGGACTCATTCATATATGCCCCTCTAGCCTCTATGTTGACCTTTTCGGACGTGTATTGATAATTCACTCTAGCCCTATGCGAACCATCTTCTTGTTTTGAGTTTGATCCCTTTTCGCTTAGAGTAGGAGGAATGTTCCTTTCATTTTGAATCATCCAATAAGCAATACCCAGTTGATTTTTGTTATTCAGCTTGACTTTATGCTCCGTATAAATGCTTTGCTGATTAAATTGACTGTTGGTTTGTTTGCCAATGTTTTCCTCTGTCTCAATATTCACTAGGTCGAAATTGTTTTGAGCTGCTTGAATGCTAGTACCGACAAAGCCTGAATATTTTTTTGTACTAAACTCGACAGAAGCTTGATTTCCAAATCGTCCGAAACTTCCGACCTGTGAATTCACATTGACAATAAAGTCCTCATTGTATGTTAGAGATCGCACCATATGAATGGAACCACCAATCGCACCGCTGCCCCACAGTGCGCTTCCTCCACCAAAGCTTATGGCCGCTTCATTAAAAAAGCTAGTCGGAATAAGAGAGAAATCTAATTGCCCATTTGTTGGACTATTTATCGGGATTCCGCCCCAAAGAACACTGGTATGTGCTGCTGATCCGCCTCGAAAAGAGGTTGTAGCTAGCGCTCCGCTCCCATAACTTTTTATAAATATTGGGCTTTCTCTGGCTAAGATTTCACCTAAGTTGGTGCCGGGATTTCGTGCCAAAACCAAACTATCAATTTGAAGGTTTTTTGATCCAATTTGATTTGCTGTTTGCCGTATAGATTCGACATGGACTGATTCCAATAATTGGATAGAGTCAGTTTGACCATGTACCAGTCCAAAATGGAGGCAGGTCAAGTAAAGGATGCTATGTAGTCTTAGTTTTATCAATACTCAGGGCTCTCATCTGCAGTCAATTGACCATGCGATGAAAGTTAGGTATCGGACACAAAGAGATTTTTCTCGTAAATCATGCCTGACCTGAGCCCTTATCGCGAAGGCAATGTTATTGCGGTAAAGGCAGGTCTCCCGGCTTGTGACTTTTTTTCTCATCCTTCCCATCTATTAGGTGTTTGACAGTGGAACTCTTGGATAAAAACTTATATCACGTACGGTTGCGCGTCAGCTCATGATTTTAACATGATTCACTATTATCAATGATCTTCACCATTGACCAATACCGTTTGAAAAATTGATTTTCAGATTGAATGAACTAGTGACAAAAGTACACCTTCTGCAAGAGTTCAATTGTCTTTATTATTTCTTAGAAGAAGCCAACTTATGCCTAGAGAGGCATAATTCATTTTGTTGTTTAAACCCACACCAAACGAGAAGTCTGCCTGTAATTGCTCGTAAATTAAGTAGGTAAAGCCAGCGTCAAAATTTGAGACATAAGTCTCTAGATTGGAGTACTCCCCATATGGTTCAATGTAAACCCCAACCCGATCGTTAATGCTATATCCAAGCGCAATAGAGTATGTCAGATCCCCATCGCCAATTCCGAAATAATTGTAACCAATATTGTAGCCAATTCCGAGATTATTACTGATGACATGAGAAAGGCAGAGTTTGTTTACAGTGCCGTTCATTCCATTAGATAAAAAAGTAGATCCAGAGGGTATGACCCAATGAGATAGCACGGCCGCTTCAAATCCAACACCCTCTTTTTGGAAAAGTTGGATTTTCGTTCCTAACTCTAAGTCACTTAGGCCAAGTCGATCCTTTCCTTTATTATAATTCCTAAAGTGTTCAATTTGACTGACAAAACGTAATTCGGCAAAATTGAACAAAGCAAATCTCAGTAGACTTGTTGGAGCAAGAATTTGTCGAGTTGACAAACCAGGTTCCTCCGTAAACCCTATTAAAACACCAGATTCAATTTGAAGACTTTTATTAGGTACCGTAGCAGAACTCTCTGTTTGATCTGGTCTATCCGTATTTATTGTTTGTGACTTCAGGCCATTCGACAATAAAGCCATTGCTATGCCCAAAAGAGTGAAAATTTGGATATTCATTGTGCGAATGTATAAACTTAGATGTATCTAACAAATAAGATATCTCATTGGTATTTTATAATTTGAAAAGAATAAGTATGTACTTTTGTTTCGTGAATTCGAATACTGAAGAAAACTATTTAAAGGCAATTTTTTTACTCACAGATGGAGTAAGTGAAGTTCAACCAAAAGAGTTGAGCGAGAGCCTTGGTGTCAAAATGCCCACTATCAATAGTATGATGAAGCGATTGTTGGAAAAAGGATTGGTTGAACATACCAGCTATCGCCCAATAAGCCTAACAAAATCAGGTAAGAAAATGGCCGCTCTGATTATAAGAAAGCACAGATTGACGGAGATGTTCTTAGTGGAGAAGATGGAGTTTGGATGGGAAGAAGTTCACGAAATTGCTGAGCAGGTAGAGCATATAAAGTCGCCCATTTTTTTTGAAAAAATGAATGAGATGCTTGGCTCGCCAAAACAAGATCCGCATGGCTCGTCAATACCAGATTTGAATGGCAATATTGATAATGTAAACTATCCAAAACTCAGCGATTGTGAAAAGAATGCTGAATTGAGATTAGTAGCAGTGAATAATTCATCAGAGGATTTTCTGAAATTTTTGAATGCACGAAAAATCTCGTTAGGCTTGAGAATGAAAGTGTTGAGTGTAGAATCGTTTGATGGAAACATGACAATATTGTTTAACGAAAAACGAGAAGAAGTTTTAAGTAAGATAGTGTGTGATCGATTGCTGGTAACCCAACTAAATCCAAGTAAATAATGAAAATAATCATCAAGAGTTTTTGTCTGGTTTTACTAACGGTTTTATTGTTCGCGTGTGGCAATGATCAGCGTGCCGAACGGTCACATGAAAAGTTGAGGGTGTTAGCCACCACAGGTATGATTGCTGATATGGTAAAAAACATTATTGGCGACTCAGCTGAGGTCACGTCAATCATGGGGCCTGGAGTTGATCCTCACTTATATAAGGCAACGCAAGGTGATTTATATAAGCTGAAAACGGCTGACATTGTTTTCTATAACGGCCTACACTTAGAAGGGAAGATGGGCGAGATTTTGGAGAAAATGTCACGAACTAAAACAGTCGTTGCTGTATCAAAGACTCTCGATCAATCAGCGCTGCTGCAAGACACCGTTTTTCAAGGAAACTTTGATCCACATATTTGGTTTGATGTTTCGCTTTGGAAACAATGTATTCCTGGCGTTTTGAATACGCTAATATCGAAGGATAGCCTACACAAGAATTATTATACCCAGAATGCTCAAAAATTCATGAATCGCTTAGATTCATTGGATGATTGGGTGAACTCTCAGATTAACAATCTTCCCGCTGAACAGCGGATACTGATTACCGCCCATGATGCGTTTAGCTATTTTGGAAATGCCTATGGATTGGAAATGCGAGGACTTCAAGGAATTTCGACCTTATCAGAATTTGGTTTAAGAGATCGAATTGACCTCATTGATTTCATCGCGAATAGAGGTATTAAAGCCGTTTTTGTAGAGTCTTCTGTTTCGGAGAAAAACATTTTATCAATAATAGAAGGATGCGAGTATAAGGGGCATGAAGTTAAAATTGGTGGTAACCTTTATAGTGATGCTATGGGGGCAAATAACACAAAGGAAGGCACTTATATAGGCATGGTTGAACATAATGTTTTGACCATTGTAAATGCATTAAAGTAAAAGATGAAAATCGAAGCTAAAAATCCTGCAGTCGAGTTTCACGATCTGACCGTTTCTTATGATAAGAAACCAGTATTGTGGAACATTGATATGACCTTGCCGCAAGGAGCCCTAATTGGAGTCGTT
>CALKOP010000084.1 GCA_938091155.1 uncultured Flavobacteriales bacterium
GTTTAAATGGTCCATCTAATGGAACGGTTAGTGGCATACCTAGTGATTCACTTTGTTTCACATACACCCCCGACAGCAACTTCACTGGTTTAGATACCCTTGAGGTTATAGTTACTGATAGTAATGGTGGGTTTGATACTACCTTGGTGATCATAACGGTTACTCCAGTAAACGATCCGCCGGAGGTTACTAGTGATACGGTTTATGAAATCATGTACTTCAATGACACTCTATCTGTTTGTTTGAATTATTTCGATAGTGATGGTGATAGTGTTGATATATCAAGTTTAATTCTCAGCGCTTCGAATGGCGTCATACAGGGACTTTATAGTGGGGACTCCTGCTTTGAATATATCCCGGACGTTAATTACATTGGAGGAGATACGCTTTCCTTAACTATTTGCGATAATGGCAGTCCCGTTATGTGTGATACTGTCACGGTCATTATTCAAATCCTTCCTAGATATCCGATTGCTATTAATGACAACTATTCCATTCAGGGAGATACAATGTTAACTGTGCTTTCGAATGACACTAATTTTGGCAATGATGTGACATTAAGTATTTTAGATTCAACGCTAAATGGTATTTTAGAAATATCTGGGAATCAAGTGATTTACAGACCCGATATAGATTTTTGCGGAATAGATCAATTCACTTATTCTATTTGTAATATACTTGGTTTTTGTGATTCCGCACTAGTCATTTTAGATGTTACGCCTGTCGATTCAGATGGTGACGGAATACCCGATTATATAGAAACACGAACCTTAGATACTGATGGCGACGGCACGCCAAATTATCTATCACTTGACAGTGATGGCGATGGTTTAACTGATCTCATCGAGGCCAGTAATTACCTAATCGACCCCTGCAACGTGGTGCTTAATGATTGTGATAATGATGGAATTGCCGATTACATAGATTCACTGAACTGCAATCAAGAGTTGGAAATACCTCAGGGATTTTCTCCGAATGGGGATGGTGTCAATGAAGTATTTATAATAGAGGGTATCGAAAACTATCCAAATAATAATGTTAGAATATTTAATCGTTGGGGAAATAGAGTCTTTGAAGCAAGTCCATATAAAAATGAGTGGAGTGGAACAGCAGAGATTGGTTTAGTTCTAGGCGAAACTGATCTGCCGGAAGGGACATATTTTTATATAATCGAACTTGAAGAAAACGCCTCTCAAATTACTGGCTATGTCTACCTTAAAAGATAGTCTAACACAATACCTTATGAAACTAATTACGATCAGACTGATTTCACTTACAGTAATCATGTCTTCCTCGATAGCAATATCCTTTGGACAACAAGACGCAATGTTTACTCATTACTTGTTTAACATGTTGAATTCGAATCCTGCATATGCTGGAAGTCGTGATGTACTATCTGTTGTTGCTTTAAGCCGCTCACAATGGGGTGGTGTTGAAGGTGCTCCCAGGACTCAGACTATTTCATTGCATTCACCTATGTTTAGTAAAAGTTTGTCTGCGGGTTTAACAATGTGTCTTGATAAAATAGGTCCTACTCAGCTCACATCATCTAATTTTGATATTTCTTACAGAACTAAGATTTCTTCAAAAGGCACTCTAGCCTTTGGTATAAAGGCAGGAGCCAACTTTTATAATATCGATCTAAACTCCTTGGATCTCACAACTCAAGCAGATCCGTCGTTTTCAAATAATTTTACCAGCAACCTGGCACTTAATCTTGGGGCGGGTACTTTTCTGCAATTCCCTAAATTTTATGTGGGATTTTCTGTTCCAAGAATAAATCAAAATAATTTAAATCAGTCCAGTATAGCAAGTCGAAGTCTACCCTCTTTGCAAAGGCATTATTATTTGATTTCAGGCGGTATACTGAAGATTTCAAATAGACTAGCTTTCCGACCTTCTTCTCACTTGAAGATCACATTGGGCGCACCAGTTCAATTTGATTTCACGTCCCTTCTGATACTGGATGATTTTGTTTGGGCTGGCGCCATGATAAGGAGTGGAGATGCTCTCGGTCTTCTGATTGGGCTGAATATTAGTAAACAATTGCAATTTGGATATTCTTATGACTGGTCATTTGGATTAGGTTTGGACAAACTCAGTAAGTCTAACAGTCACGAATTTATGTTGAGGTACGAGCTCTTTTCCAAAAAGAAGAGGATTCGATCACCAAGGTATTTCTAATCAAAAGAAAATGAAGATAACAATTCTATTTGCCTCACTCTTAATGAGTCTTTGTTGCAATGCTCAAAGGGATTCTATTCAAGACAACCAAAGGTTATTGGATACTAACCTTTCGGACACTAATTTACTGAAAGAGGAATCAACTGAGGGAAGCTCTTTAATGGTGACAAGTGATACAAATCAAGACGCAAGTATTGTTGAAATCGATACTAACCTATCGGACACTAATTTACTGAAAGAGGAATCAACTGAGGGAAGCTCTTTAATGGTGACAAGTGACACAAATCAAGGCACAAGTGCCATTATCTGGAATAAACAGCTTACGAAAAAGGAGAAGCGCGGTCTTGAATTAATGGAGCTATATGATTATCAATCGGCAATTGAAGTTTTTGAATCGATTAAAAGTAAATCGATTTATGCGAATAGAAATTTAGCTAAGTGCTTCGAATTCGTTGAAAATTATGCACAATCTGAGATATATTGGAAATCAGTTGTAAAACAAGATTCGAGTCAGGCCTCAGATCTTCGTCAATTATATTCAGTTCTAATGCGAAATGAAAAATATGTGGAATCATGGAAGTATATAAAACGACATCGTATCTTAAATAAAGATGATTCAAGAACGAGTCGTCTACTAAATAACGAAAATTATATCAATATGATTCTCTCTGATACTTTGAGTTATGATGTTCTCAGTCCAAACTTTAATAGCAATCAACAAGACTTTGGAGTGACTTATTTTGGTGAACAAATAGTATTTGCATCATCACGTGGTAGTTACTCACCTGTGGGAAGAATATGGAATTGGAATGAACTACCCTACCTTGATTTATACATAGCTGATGCTGATTCAAATGGAAACGTACTTAATTTGAAACCTTTTGATAACCAGATTAATCAAAAGTTTCACGAGGGCCCCGCTGTTTTTAGTTATGACTTGCAAACAATTTACTTCACTCGAAGTAATTATGAGGGCAAAGATGAATCTGATGTAGTTAGACTCCAGTTATTCAGTGCTGTAAGCAAAGGAGAGGGATGGTCCGACATCATTTCATTCCCATACAATAGTGATGAGTACAGTTTAGGCCACCCAAGTATATCTAGCGATGGACAAAAACTCTACTTTTCAAGTGATATGCCGGGAGGTTTTGGCGGTTCGGACATTTACGTGTCAACCCAGAAAACTCATCCTCTTCGAGGATGGGGTGAGCCTGTTAATTTAGGTGCAATTGTTAACTCTGAAGGTAATGAAATGTTTCCTGTATTAAACGAGGATGGGACGCTCTTTTATGCTTCAGATGGCTTACCTGGTCTTGGGGGGCTAGATATTTTTAAAATCAAGGCTAATGAAAAGAATGAGTCAATTCCACTGAATCTAGGTGCCTCTTTCAACAGTAGCTCTGACGATTTCGGGTTAGTTTTTAATTCTAAATTAAATAGAGGGTTTTTCTCATCGAATAGGCCTGGAGGGAAAGGGAGCGATGATATTTATTTTTTTACAAAGCGAGTATATGCTCAAAAAACTTATTCAATACAAGGTATTGTGTCAGAAGGGGATAGTATTGAAATTAGTGGAGCATTCATTTATCTTTACAATGAGCAAAAAGATTTAATCGATTCAACTTATTCAGATTCTATGGGCGTTTATGAATTTCATGTTCAGAAGCCTGAAATCTATACTTTAGGTTGTTCGAGGGAAGCGTTTATTCCAAGTGAAGCGGTAGTCGATTTAGTTTCGAATCAAATTTCGGATACAATTTATCAGGATATAAAATTGAATCATAAGAGCCCAAAGGATTTATACTTTTTGGTGGAGGATCAAAAAACGGGCCTTCCCATTGCTGGTGTAGAAATGAAATTATTGGAAGATGAAGAGTATAAACTTTTTACCTCAATTGAAGGAGAAGCGCTACAGAACTTTCCTGATAAGGATTTCAGTGACTCAACAGTGTTTACTTTGACACTGAGCAAGGAGGGTTACTTCGACAAAACAGTCGAATTCAAAGTGAATTTTGACCTAAATAATGCAGTTAAGGTTAATGAGATTATTGATTTAACAATGGACCGTCGTGTAGATGACGTCGCAGAGATGATTCAGATAAATCCGATAAATTTTGATTTGAATTCATCTCAAGTGAGGCCTGATGCAGCGATTGAATTGGAGAAAATAATTTCAATTTTGAACGAGTATCCGGAAATGATTGTAGAATTAGGGTCTCACACAGATTGCCGTGGATCGGCACCCTACAATCAGGCACTTTCACAGCGAAGAGCTATCTCTAGTCTAGAATATATTCAAAAAAGAATCACCACACCAGAACGTTTGTCTGGAAAAGGTTTCGGTGAGAGTATGTTGAAAAACAATTGTTCCTGTGAAGGTGACACGAAATCTGAATGTTCAGATTCAGAACATGCGGAGAACAGAAGGACAGAATTTATTATTGTTCAGGACAAGTTATAGCCATTGATTTCTAATATTATTGTGATCTCGAAAAGATGAACAGGCGGTTTTACATATTGATATTGTTCCTCCTTCTAGCGCTTGGCGGGTTTTCCCAAACTTGTTCTTGGATCGTCGGAGATACATCTTTAAATAACCCTGAGTGGCTTAGTTGCACCGGTTCCGTTTACACAATTTATCTGCAGCCAGATTCAAATACAGGTGTTCTTATTGTTGATTGGGACGACGGGACAATAGATACAGTTTCAGGCGGACTGTCTACCTCCTCATTTCTGTCACATAATTATCCTGACTCTGTTGTGACCTATAATATTGTCATTAATGATACAACTAATAATTGCGTTAGTTATGGCACTCTTATTCAGGAAGAGCAGACTAATTCATCCATTGAGCTGCCCTTGGGACAAGGCACCTCTGTGACATGCGCTCCGGGTATAATTAGTTTTATAAATAACAGTACAGACGTTTCTCCATATACTTATTTTGAATGGGATTTTGGCGATGGCACTCCTGTGCAATCATTTGGTTATACTAACGCTGGCGACACAATGAACCATATGTACATGCCAGGCACTGTGGATTGTGCTACTACGGTATCCTTAGAAGCGTACAACAACTGTAACATAAATAATCCATCTACTGCAACATTCAATCCTGTTAATATTTACGAGAAGGATGAAGCTATTATTGAACCTGATTTTACGACTTTATGCTATCCAGACACAATAGTTCATTATGAAAGTGAGCCTATAAAGAATTGCATTAATGATGGAAATACGGCACAGAGGTTGGAAAAGTGGAATTTTGGTGACTATTGGGGTTTAGGGGTTGATTCTATAATTGATTGGGTTCCATATGATCCCCCAAATGTTCCAGGTCATGATGTTAGTTATCCTGGAATCGGCGCCTACGTGGCCTATTTGTTTGATAGTAGCAGATGTGGTGTGGATACTGACTCGGTAGTTATACAAATAACGTCTCCGCCTGCTGCCGAGGTCAATCTTGCTCAGGATAGTGTTTGTCAGGGCAGTGCAGCTGCATTTTCACATTCAAATGGGGGCGTTCAGAACACTATTAATTATGGTGATGGTTCTACATTTTATAATTTTTCATCTACATCATACCATACATATTCTAGTCCAGGGTCTTACCAAATTACCGCGGTATCTAAAATCCTAGGAGCATCATCTGCTTGTTCAGATACCGCCTATGATTCAATTACAGTGATGCCTTTGCCAAATCCTCAATTTACGAGGAGCCCGATTCAGGGATGCGATAGTCTACAAGTTACATTTATAAATAACTCAACTGGAGCGACGTCTTTTAACTGGAATCTTGGGTTCGGAAATACTTCTAGTTTATTCACTCCACCAGTTGTTAGTTATACGACGGCTGGTCAACATTGGATAACTTTGCAGGCTGTCACTTCGTTTGGTTGCGTCAAAAGTGTGTCCAATTGGGTGAAGGTGTTTGCTAGCCCTGTGGCAAATTTCTCTGCACCTTCAGTTTGTGAAGATTTACCAGTTTCATTTTCAAACTTATCAACGGTAGGATATGGAGGCTCGATAATAAGTCGTTTATGGAGTTTTGGCGACTCTGCTAATTCTACGTCCAACTTAAATAATCCTTCATTTACCTATTCAGATTCTGGTATTTATGAAATTGAACTCGTTGTTAATACTCAATATTGTCACGACACAGTATTAGGAAATGTGCAAATTGAACCAAAGCCAATACCGGAATTTCAAAAATCTGACTCTTCTGGATGCTCTCCGCTTTCAGTAACCTTTTCAAATCAATCGACTGGTGCTAATTCCTATTCTTGGAATTTTGGCAATGGGTCGGTTAGTAGTAATTCATCGCCAAGTACAGTATATAATTATACTTCTTCAGGAGGCGGCGACACCTTGTTTTTTGTAACGCTTCAGGCTACTAGTTCTTTTGGATGTGTTGATGAAAAAGAAGACACAATTTTTGTGGCGGGAAACCCTGACGCAGCTTTTAGTCATGACGCAACACCTCAATGTGCCCCACTCTCCGTAAACTTCAGCAATCAGTCGGTAGGCGCCATATCATCCATTTGGTCGTTTGGTGATGGCGACTCTTCGTCTTTGTCAAACACCTCCCATACCTACAGTAATAGTAATTTATTCATC
>CALKOP010000085.1 GCA_938091155.1 uncultured Flavobacteriales bacterium
GTTGGTTATATACCTGGTTTGGTACATCGCTCTTTGGGTCATAGCATCACAGATTATGAATGTTTGGCTTGCCTTTGCTATGAGCATTATCCTTGGTTATAGTTGCGGTAGATTTTCAATGCTTTGGTATAAATGGTTCATTCAGAGCGTTAAATACGTCCGCTGGCAGATGTTATGCCTATCAAAGCCTGAATTAATAAAATCCTTAATCACAACTAGGTCACGCCTAATCCAAGAGCTTTTGAAACTGAGACAGACATGAAGATTCTAGGGTTCCTCTTAATTGTAATAGCAATGGTTTCTTGCAGTTCGCCTGTCAGCGAGTTTGAGTTGGATCAAAATGGAGAGAAGGTTCAGTTGAAGTTGTTTAAAGATTCCACGTTTGTCTCTTTGGTGAAAAAAGGGAAGGAGCAACATTCGTTTGCTGGCTACTGGAAAGGGAAGCTTGAAGAGGGATTTTTTTCAACCTTCGCCACGCGAGATGGGTTTGAGGTTCTTAAACGTGAAGTAAAACGCAGTTATGTGCTGACCAACAATAATCTCAAGGAAGTGAGTATGGACACCTTGCCCGCGAAATTCTAATCAGACTTGCATGTTGACAAGTCGCGCCTTTTGGTGTAATTGAAAGTAGCAGACTCATTTAATTTGTGATATGAGCCCACAAACAGTTATTTGGATCATCGCGCTCTATTTTGGTGTGCTGATTTTCATCTCGTTCCTAACGGGAAAAGACGATTCTAATCAAGCATTTTTTACTGGTAAAAAGGAATCGCCTTGGTACATCGTGGCTTTTGGTATGATAGGTGCCTCATTAAGCGGAGTTACCTTTATTTCAATTCCAGGTTGGGTTGCCACCAACCAATTCAGCTATATGCAAATGGTGTTGGGTTATTTATGTGGATATCTTGTTATTGGAACCGTATTGATGCCGCTTTACTACAAGTTAAATCTCACCTCTATTTATGGCTATTTAGATCAGCGTTTTGGTTTTTGGAGCTATAAAACGGGGGCTTTTTATTTTCTATTATCTCGCGTAATTGGCGCTTCATTCAGGTTGTTTTTGGTTGCTATTTCCTTGCATCTTGCAGTATTTGAACAATTGGGTTTGCCATTTTGGGTAGCCGTTTTAGTAGCCGTATTACTCATTTGGGTTTATACATTTAAGAGTGGAATCAAAACCATTATTTGGACAGATACATTGCAAACAGCCGCCATGTTGCTCGCGGCTTTTGCTACCATTTGGGTCATTAAGGACAAAATGGATTGGGATTTTGGCGGCATGACATCTGCCATTTCAGATGCTGGATATTCACAATGGTTTTTTTGGGACGACTGGAATAGCGATCGGCATTTTGTCAAGCAGTTCTTGGCGGGTATGTTTATTACCATTGCTATGACTGGTCTGGATCAAGATATGATGCAAAAGAATCTTAGTTGCAAATCAATCAAGGAAGCACAGAAGAATATGTTTTGGTTCAGTGTGGTCTTGGTCTTTGCTAATATTCTATTCCTGAGTTTAGGGGCGATTCTGTTTTTATTTCGAGATTCAATAGGCTTTGACTCAGCTGCTGCGGCCGACAAGTTGTTTCCAGCTCTAGCCCTTAGCGGAGAATTGGGAATGTTTGCCGGTGTGCTATTCATCATAGGATTGGTGGCAGCAGCTTATTCAAGCGCAGATAGCGCCCTAACGGCCTTAACCACATCCTTTTGTATTGACTTTTTAAACATGGAAAAACAACCAAAAGAGAGCGATCGAACGACACGTAAACTAGTACACATTGGATTTACCATATTACTATTCCTCGTTATTGTGATCTTTAATGCCATCAATGATGAAAGCGTGGTTTCGGGCTTGTTTAAGGTCGCAGGATATACCTATGGGCCATTGCTTGGATTATATGCATTTGGCATGTTTACAAAGCGCCAAACACAAGACAAATGGGTGCCACTAGTATGCTTTATAGCTCCGCTGTTTAGCTATATTTTACAGGCAAATGTTGCAGATTGGTTTGATGGCTACAAGATTGGTTTCGAACTGCTGCTAATCAATGGGATATTTACGTTTAGTGGGCTTTGGCTTCTTTCTATGGGCAATGCCGCTCAAGCGAAAGCGTAGCAGGAAGGCTTCCAGCATTTTGGGCTTTCCCCCAATAACTACATGCTTGCTTCTTATTATCTAGTTCATAATAGTTTAAACCAATATTGAATAATGCACCACTGTTGTCAGGCGAAACAGCTAATGCTTGTCTCAGCGCCTTGTTTGACTTTCCGAAAGATTGGGTCGCATTCAAAGCCAAGCCTAATCCAAACCATGCATCAAAGTCGGAGGGAAGGAGATGTGTGGCTTTCTCAAAATAGGTGACGGCCATGGATGCGTTATCTGCTTTGTATGAGGCCAAACCTGCATTGTACACTGCATTATAGTTTGTTGATTCTAGTTCTACGCTTCGCTCAAAAGCTCCGAAAGCCAGATTGTAATTATTCATCCTTAAATGACTGAGACCTAGGTATAAGAAGGCGTTTGCACTAGGCTGTTTTCGGGTATAGTCCGATAATTGTTCAATGGCACCTTTGTAGTTTCCTTGCTGATATAAGATCCAGCTTTTAAGATACCCAGCTTCGCCACAAGTGCTATTTAGAATACAAAATGTATTAAAATCAGCCATTGCCGCACTAAGATCGTTGCGTTCAAGTTTGATTTTACCTCGGTATAGATAAAGATCGGCATAGTCAGTATCTTTTGCAATTTTTTGGTTCAACACCGTCATTGCTTTTATGGTGTCACCTGCTGCAAAAAATTTTGCTGGTCGCTTTTGATGTCTGCTCTGCGCATCAAGTTTAGTGCCTAATGCAATACACACAATACCAATCATTAGTCGTTTCATCAGTCTATTGCCCGAACTTTTATTTGTGCTGTAGAGTAATCGATAACTTTCACCTTGCTTCCTTTCGTAATAAAGCCAGCCATTGCTGTCGCATCATGAAGTGTCGATTCTATTTCAACTTTGCCCGAAGGGTGTAAATCTGTATAGGCAACACCGATTCTACCTATTAGGTCAAATTCACTGGTTGATGTGCCAACATAGCCATCCTCCTTTTTCTGATCAGCCTTTAGTACCAGGTGAGATAATACGCCAGACTCAAACAACTTAACCGCCAAAAAGAGCGAACCAAAGATGGATACACTGCCCGATAGGACTACTATTAATCCAGCTTCAACCAAGCGACCCGAAGGAACGGGATCAAAATCAAAACCAACATTGCCAACAAGGCTCAGTATAAGCCCCGCAAAAGCGAGTGTTAAGCCAGCTATTCCTGCGATTCCGAATCCTGGAATAACAAATACTTCAAGCCCGATTAGCACAACCCCAACGATGAAAAGTAGTATTTCCCAATTATCGGCTAAGCCTTCAAGGTATAAAGGCATAAAGTAGAGTAGGGCTGCGATAATTGCAGCTGCTAATGGAAAGCCAACTCCAGGAGATTGTAACTCAAAGTAGATTCCCCCAAAAATCACCAAAATGAGTAGTCCGCTGAGTGCTGGATTAATCAAGATGCCGATGATTTCATCAATGGTGGTCAGTTTTTGTTTTTCAATGGTGTACTCAGTAAATCCGCAATGTTTTAGTACTTGATTTGGACTTTCATATTCGCCTTCACAAAAACCTAACTCTATTGCCTTGCTGGCTGTGAGTGTTACAATCTTGCCCTTTTCGGAAACACCTTCTACTTCCTTGTCTGCATCCACCATCGCTTCGGCTATGTCAGGATCTCGGCCGGTGGCCTCTGCCGTTGCTCGCATTTTTTCTCTAAAGTAGCTTTGAATTTTTTCAGCTTGAACTTCACCCGTTTGATTCACCACCGTTGCTGCGCCTAATGTCGCTCCAGATTTCATGAAGATACTATCGCACGCCAGTGAAATGAGCGCCCCAGCTGATGCCGCATTATTATCAATGAGCACATAAACTGGAATATCTGACCGAAGTATTCGCGTACGAATGGAATCGGCAGCATCAACAGCACCGCCATACGTATTCATGTTAATGAGTATGGCATCTGCTTTCATCTCATGAGCTTCATCCATGGCTAGTTTTACCTTGCGCCAAATCGGATCCGCTATTTCCTCTTTAATGTCGAATTGATACACCAACTTCTCTTCCTGCGCAAAGCAGCCTAGTGAAACAAGAATCAATGTGAGAATGGATAAGCATTTTGCCATGTGGTCAAATATACTTATCGAGGTGGATTGTTATCACTATGTCTTAATATTTCCAGATGCTGTTTTTGCTTTCGAACAAAGTCATAGTAATCAATTACATCAACTACTTCATATTCATTGAAGTCGATTCGGTTCTCCAGAAAACATTGTTTATCTTCTTTTGAAAGCGGGTATTCCGTTGGCACAGCAAATAAAAGGTTGTCGGCCTCAATTCCATTTCTAGCGGTTGCGAAGCATAGGTCAATCGAGTTTCCCGAGTTAATCCACTGCAGGGAAAATGGCTTTTTGTCAAGTAACAAGGCAATACCAGATTGATGGCTAAAGGTGAAGACGTATTCCTCTGGGGTCTGTCTGTATGAGATTAGTTTTTCAAATAGTTCGTATGTGAATGGGTCAACCTTGATGGGGCCAATGCAGGCTTGCAAATCAATGGATTGCTGACTCTCTCTTAAGTCCAATTGCCTATATGGATCAGAAATGATTCCAGTTATTACTTGAGATGCGCTTAACAAGATAAGATAACTGATGACCAAGTGTTTTTTCCATCTGTGTTCAGTCGAGTTTATCATCCACCATATTCCAAAGAAAATAAACGCACCATAATACAGGAATTGGGATGAAAGTCCATTATTGGTCCCAATTGCTCCGCAAACGGGTAGTAATAATAGTCCAAATAGCCACAATTGCGGTGGTATGTTTTTTATCAGAAACTGATGCAAATAGACTATTAGCCAAAGCAATATATATGCATCCAGAATTTGATACTTCCTAGTTGTACCGGCAAGCCAATGTTGGTCAACATAACCTAGCCAAAGTAGCAGAGTCATTGTTACTCCAATAAATATGCTTGGGAGGTAGTGTGAGATTTCGTTTTTTATGAACGACTGGTAAGATTTACATATGATAAAAAGAGCAATAATCAATAGAAACAAATAGTCTATGCGAGACCACACTTGCTCCAAATTAGTCCAGTATTTATCTCCTAGATCCCCCAGAGAGTGTCCTGAATTATTACTAGTTTTTGAAAAGACGCTTGAAATTGTTTCCTGCACGAGCGAGAAAGCTGACTGAGATTCACTAGTTAGAAGAAATAGAATCAGAAGCGCGCCGGACCCCATGACTATCAATTGCAATACAATTGACTTTAATCCTGGTCTTTTTGTGGGATGTAATCTAAGCCAGATAGCTGATCCAATAAATAGAATTGGAAAGAGTAATAAGTTGGTGATTTTTATAAATAAGAGAAGAGCAAACATGCCTCCAATCACTATCAATTGAAAGAGCTTTATAATCTCACCTTGACTCTTCAGTGAATTGTAGCAGATACCAGAAATCCAAATGATAAGAATGGTGGAAAGTGAGTTGTAGGAAATTGATTGCGGACCCTTTGAGTAGCTCACAAACAAACCCATCAATATAACGCAAATAAGCGTCAAGTTTTCTATTAGGTAATACTTGCTAAGCTGTTCTTTTCTAATGAAGTAAAATAAACCGAATCCAGTAAATACGTATAGTGTTAAGCGGGAAATACGTAGCAGATAAATGCTGGGGTCAAACCATCCAAAAATGGAATGAAGCACTCGGTGAAAAGGCGCTCCATGTAAATTAGGTGTATTTGAAAAATACTTGTATCCTAGATAATAGAAGCTCTCATCGCTATATTCAAATCCAAAACTAGCTGCCCATATAACCACTCCTATTACAATGATTGTAACCATTGAATATAGGCTTACCAATAAGTAGTCAACTTTAGTTTTCATATCCTGACAAAAGAAAGGTATTGCGCTTTAAGCGTCAAACCAAGAAGTTACAATAGTGCCTTTGTAAATTGACTTATGAAATCTCATTCAATTTCAACATCCGATTTTGTTCTGCGTCCCAAACCTTGATTTGCACGCAGCGCCAAATTTCAAGTGGATACAGCGAAGTAGTTTTTGCGCTTTGAAATTCTGGGAAAGCTTCGTGCACTTCCTTCAATCGATAGAAGGGGATAAGCGCATTGATGTGATGGATATGATGATATCCAATATTTCCTGTAAACCAGCGCATTACGCGGTTCATTTTCATGTAACTAGATGACTGAAGTGCTGCCTTGGCATAGGTCCAGTTTTCCTTTTCTTCAAATGTGGTAGCCGGGAAGTTATGTTGGGCGTAAAAGAGATAAGAACCTATTCCGCTGGAAACGATTGCAGGAATAATAAACGCGAGAACAAAGGACAACCAACCGAAAGTGATGAATATGGCGATTCCGATGCCATAGTGAAAGATTAAAGCGAAGGCTGAGTCCCGATGCTTGGTTGGATTACGAATCAAGGATAACAAACACATACCCCAAGTGAAGGCAAAAATGTAGCCTGCAGCAATCGTAAGTGGGTGTCGAATGAAAAGGTAGTTTCTGCGTTCACCAGCACTTAAGTTCAGGAATGCTTCTCGTGTCAAAATTGGAAATGATCCAATACTTGAAGAATGAAGTTTAGAATTATGCTTGTGGTGGTAGTCATGTGAGCGTTTCCAGATGCTTGGTGGGTTCAGAGTATATAAACCATACAGAGTGAAAATTGCCTTAGCAAAAGCGCTTCGTTTCAATATGGCTTTGTGCAAGTAGTCATGATACAGCATGAACATTCTTAAGAGCAGCAAGCCCATTAATAGCGAACAGATGATTCGAATGAAAATGGGAAATGAGTACAGCGCACCAATCATGGAAAGGGCTAAAAACAACAAGGTGGAACTCGTGTACAACCAGCTCTTGAATCTATCCTCTGAGGCATACACTTTGGTTGCCAAAATCAACTCTTTCTCTTTCCGTTCGATACGCTTAACCCGTTGGTTTTTCTCGTTTATGCTTCCATCGTTTGTGAGTCCACAACCACGTCTCTGGTTGTGATTTAATGTCCTTCTCCAAACGTTTGGTAAAGGTAGATAATATCTCATCTGCACTCATCTTTGTTGGGTCTGGAACCAGGTCCTCCAATGAGATGCTGTAATACCCGCGCTTAACTCGTTTAATACCCACATAAACAACAGGGTATTTCATTTTGATGGCAATTTTGCCAGTGCCTGTAAATACTGGGCTATCTTGATTAAGAAACTCCATCCAATAGGCGTTTTTTGGAGAGGGTGTTTGATCAGCAATAAAGGCTGTAGCGGTAAGTTGGTCTCTATCCTTTATCATACCTCGGATGGTATCCTTCATGGCATATAAACCATTACCAAATCGAGTTCTCATATGATAAATCAAACCATCGTATTGTTTGTTTTTAAGAGGATGATAAATGACAAACAGGCGATGTAGTGGTTCTAAGGCAAACCGCGCTCCACCCAATTCCCAATTGCCCCAATGGCCCATTACTATAATGATGCTTTGATTTTGAGCGTGATACTTTTTGAAAACTTCTAAGTCCTCAAAAGACAAGCGCTTTTTCAATTCAGATTCAGAAATAGTAAGGCTCTTAATGGTTTCCAGAATAAGATCACAGAAGTATCGATAGAACTTTTCTTTGATCTCTTTCAACTCCGATTCTGACTTTTCAGGAAACGAGTTTTTTAAGTTCATCATGACCACCTTTCTGCGGTAACCAAATCCATGATAAAGCAATACGAACACAAAGTTTGACAGGCCATTCATCATCCAAAATGGAAGAAGTGATAGCAGATAAATCAGTGGAAGAGTAGCGTAGTATAGAATTACTGCCATTATTAAATCGAAGCTTTTCTTGCCTTTGACAAAGTTATGCTGATGATTAATAGTATCAATAAAATCTGAGTTTATTCACAAAAAAAAACCGCTCATTCAGCACGACTAAAGAGAGGTTTCTATTTTTTGATTGTAGCCAATTAGCCTAAATAAGGATAACGATAGTCAGTTGCTGGTACAAAGGTTTCTTTGATCGTTCTTGGGCTTACCCAACGGATCAAGTTCCACATAGATCCAGCCTTGTCATTGGTTCCTGATCCTCTAGCTCCACCAAATGGCTGTTGGTTTACAACAGCACCAGTTGGTTTATCGTTGATATAGAAGTTACCAGCGCAATCTTGCAATATCTTACAAGCCACGTCAATGGCGTAACGATCTCTTGAGAAGATACTTCCTGTCAATGCGTAGGGTGAAGTTTGATGTACAATCTCCATGGTCTCTACATACTTATCATCTTCATATACGTAGATGGTCATTACAGGTCCAAAAATCTCTTCGCATATCGATTTGAATTCTGGATTTGAAGTAACAATGACTGTAGGCTCAATAAAGTATCCAACGCTGTCATCGTAACCTCCACCAACAATGATCTCAGCATCGCTTGCATTTTTAGCGTGATCGATAAATCCAGAGATTTTGTCAAAAGCACGCTTGTCAATTACCGCATTGATGAAATTGCTTGGGTCGGCTGGCGATCCCATTTTGAAAGACTTTACGTCAGCAACTACGTGGTTTTTAACTTCATCCCACATACTCGCTGGAATGTAAGCTCGAGAAGCAGCTGAACACTTTTGTCCTTGAAATTCGAAAGCTCCACGTGAAATAGATGTAGCAACTTCAGCAGGCACGGCACTTGGATGAACCATGATAAAGTCTTTACCTCCAGTTTCACCAACAATACGTGGGTAAGAGCGATAGGTGCTTATGTTGTTTCCAATCTCTTTCCAAAGTTGTTGGAACACACTCGTAGATCCGGTAAAGTGAAGTGCCGCAAATTCTTTGTGCTTGAAAATGACATCACCTGCCACTGGACCTTCCACTGAGATCAAGTTAATGACACCTTCAGGTAAACCTGCAGCGTGAAACAAGTCCATTATAACTTGTGCAGAATACATCTGTGTTTCAGATGGCTTCCACACGCAAGTGTTGCCCATCATGGCAGCAACAGCAGGAAGGTTTGCAGCGATTGAAGTAAAGTTGAAAGGAGAAATAGCAAACACAAATCCTTCTAGCGGACGGTATTCCATTCTGTTCCAAATACCCGGTTGAGAATCTGGTTGATTGCTATACATCTCTTGCATCAAGTAAACATTGAATCGAAAGAAGTCAATCATTTCACAAGCAGCATCAATTTCGGCTTGCATTACGTTCTTAGATTGAGCCAGCATGGTTGCTGCATTCATTCGGTCTCTGAAAGGACCCGCTAATAATTCAGCAGCCTTCATGAAAATGCTAGCTCTGTGCTCCCAAGGTAAAGATGACCATGCATCCTTTGCCTCGAGTGCGGCGTCAATCGCAGCATGAACATGAGTTGAGTCGCCATTGTTGAAATGTCCTAAAAGCTTTGTATGCTCATGCGGCGGGTTCATTGGCATTTTATTGTTTGTACGAACCTTGTCGCTACCAATGTACATTGGCATATCGATAGGAGCTTGATTGTACATTTCATTGTAAGTATCAAGCAGAGATTCTAGTTCTGTACTTCCAGGAGCATAGCTTTTTACTGCTTCGTTTTCTGGATATGGAATTTGATATAATCCTTTTGGCATTGTATTGATTTTAAAGTTGTTTGCTCTGGGCGTTTATTTTTTGAAATTGTCGGCTACTACTAGCTCTTTAGTTCCGAGTGTCCAGCTGTAGAAACCTTCTCCTGATTTTACTCCGAGTTTTCCAGCTGTTACCATATTTACTAGAAGGGGACAGGGAGCGTATTTTCCATTGCCAAATCCATCATGTAATACATTCATAATTGAAAGACAAACATCCAATCCGATGAAGTCTGTCAATTGGAGTGGACCCATTGGATGAGCCATTCCTAGCTTCATTACCGTATCAATCTCTTCAACGCCTGCAATCCCTTCATGTAACGTAATGATTGCCTCGTTAATCATTGGCATTAAGATACGGTTGGCTACAAAGCCTGGATAATCATTTACTTCAACCGGAACTTTTTTAAGGTTGCGACTTACCTCCATGATGGTTTCTGTTACCTCATCGCTTGTGGTATATCCACGAATAATTTCTACCAGCTTCATGACCGGCACTGGATTCATAAAATGCATGCCAATAACCTTATCCGGTCTTGATGTAGCAGCGGCAATTTTCGTGATTGAAATAGAGGAGGTATTCGTGGATAGAATGCAGCCTTCTGGTGCACTATCATCCATTTGCTTGAAAATTTTCAGCTTAAGATCAACGTTTTCCGTTGCAGCTTCCACAACTAATTCTCGATCCTTAACTCCTGTCGCTAAATCCGTGTGGATAGTAATTCTTGCTAAAGTGCTATCCTTATCCTCCGCAGAGATTCTTTCTTTAGCCACCTGTCGATCCAAGTTTTTGGTGATGGTTGCCAATCCTCGATTTAGAGCTTCTTCTGAAATATCAATGAGTTTGACATCATATCCAAACTGAGCAAAAACATGAGCAATTCCATTTCCCATGGTACCCGCTCCTATAACAGCAATTTTCTTCATTTCGATTGTCTCGCTTTAATGATTTTGAAGCTGCAAAACTAGAAGGAAATATAGGGCTGCCAAACCCTAGGGATTAATGATGGACAAATTTGAGTATTCCTCCGTCTATTTGTAGGAAATAGACTGCTGGTGCTAGGTTTTGTATTTCAATTCGATTATCGGAAGTAACTCCCGATTGAACCATTCTGCCGTGAATATCAAGAATTTGATAATTTGGGTTATTACTAGAGTTTATCAATTGAATTTCATTATTTGCATCATAGCCAATGCCCTCATCATTTGCATCTTGATTTGCAATTCTTAGAAGTTGCTCGCAAGCACTGGAATTTTCAATCGAATTTCTTGAGATGACTCCATGTACTCTAAAACTGATTCTTCTGAATCGAATTCGATGTTGATAGATCCTTTATAACCGAGCAAAGTCTGTTCGTTGGTTATTGTATTCCAAAGTATGGCACAGAAGTCATCTCTATAAATATCGTTCTGATAGTGTCATTGCGCTGAACTGATTTCAGCCGACAATCTCAAAGGAATAAGGTTTGCTCCTATTGCCGGGACTGCATTCATCTAGATATGAGAGCTATCAATTTCGGTATATATATTCAACTAGCAATTAAGAGACAAGGAATTACCAATTCTTAAACTTGAAAACTTAGATTCAAGTTCAGATTTTGCAAAACATCAATTAAACTCAATTACGATTAATAAAAAACTGAAAGAAATAGGACTTACCAATCATCTGATAAAGACAACGGATGTGATAAAAATGGAGAACTGTGGAAACAGAACTGTTTATACTTATTTAAAAAGATATTAGTTGTCAAAGGCTATTTCATAATACTGATTTCCACTCTTCGATTTGCTTGTCTATCTGGTTCATTTGTTTCTGGAAACACCTTTGGTTTCGAACTTCCATAACCCTTATAGCTAAGTCTAGCTTCATCAATACCTTCACGAATGAGGAAGTCGTAAATGAATTTTGCACGGTTTTCACTGAGGTTCATGGTCTGTGTATCGTTATCCATACCGTCAAATCGAGTGTAGTCACAACAAATGAAACCTTGAATCTCAATATTAAGCGTGGTGTATTTTTTCATGGTCACGGATAGCTGATCCAACTTCTCTCGACTTTCAGGAATAGGGTAGTGCCTACCTGGTATGAATTCTACACCCTTTAAAACAACGTTGGAGGCTATGGAAGTGTCAATGTCCAAGGCCTCTAGCCCACTGGGAAATGGGATAGTGATATTCTCTGATTCTTGCACAATTTGGGTTTTAATCCTTTCGGACTTCAAGAAGATCACATCAACTCTTCTGCTTTTAGAATCTCCGTCTACACTTGTCTGGTTCTCAGTTGGCAATTCTCCCATACCTGCAATTTTGGTCACAGTAATTTGTTTCGCCCAATTGGCTGCAATGTATTTGGCCACCGTTTTAGCTCGATCCTCTGAAAGTCGATTATTATATGCCGCAGAACCTAGATAGTCCGTATAGCCTATTACTTGACCTTCGGTTTTACTGATTTTGTCAAGCCTTGCTTTTAACTCAGTCTTGGAGAAATCACTTCTATTATCCAAATCAAAAAACACCGAAATGGTGTCATTCTTTTGAGAAACAGCAATACAGGAAAAGAGTAATAATGTGCTAATGATTAACAATCGTATCATTCAACAAATAAACTGAGATATCTTGATTTTAGTGCCTCCATTTAGGGATTGTTTCATCTTTGTTTCATAGATGGATTTATACTTAATTATCGAGGCAATATCGGTATTGCTCAATCTTGTATTTCTCTTTTTGCTGATCAAGAGAAGCAGAATGTGTTGGCCGTTTGGCATTGTAGGCTCTGCGATGGGTGTTTTTCTGTTTGTTGCGCCAGGCGCAGCGGTAAAACTTTATTCCGAAGCAATACTCTATTCCTACTATATCTGGATAGGAATTTTCGGTTGGTATCAATGGAGTGATAAAGAATCTCTGGCTACCATCAAAACTTGGTCTACAAAAGAGAATGTGCTGGCTTTGTTAGTAGGCTTTATTGCCTTCCCAATTTTGGGTTTTGTTATGGAGCGGTTCTTCGATTCAAATAGTCCATACTTAGATGCGCTGACTACCACTTTTAGTTTTATCGCCAGTTATATGCAAGCTAAGCGGGTATTGACTTCGTGGCATTTTTGGATTGTCATTAATGCCATTTCTATCTACTTATATCTGTCACGAGGACTTAACCTGTATGCAGGCTTAATGGCGGTGTATTTCGTTTTTTCCATTTATGGTTTATACCAATGGAAAAAAACGCTGTTTAAGACATCGTAGCATTTATGGTAAACCTAACATTCAGGACGCATTCGCGGTCTTGATTGCTAAATGCATCAGACGAATACTCAACGCGAAAAAGTACTGTTGGAAGTTTTAGGTATTCTTTGACATCTATAACCTCAAGCTCCGCTTGCAACAAAACATCGTTTGTTCCAGCACCGTCAATTGACGCGACCTTTATTTCACTCAGGCCATTGGCGCTAATGAAGATGTTGACTTGATCTACAAATTCTAAATCAGTTCCTGTGGGGCCTGTCATCGAAATCTGCATGTTAGATAATCGAGCGGTATTTAATAGATCTGAGGTTGTCAGGTTTTCTTCAAAACGATCTTCAGATTCTGTTTCAACAGAAATAAGATCAGTACTTGTTGGATATTCAATTCCGAATGTTGCTGGTAATTCAAACACCTCTGAATATGCAATGGTAAACTCAGTGTCCTCATCGGTATTACAAGAAGCGACGAAAATTAGAAATGGAAGGAAAATCAGGATTTTTTTCATGCGTAATGTTGTGACGGCAAAGGTGCTTAAATGTTACGTTTACTGATTGACAAACGTTAGGAAGTTGAATTTACTTTAAAAAGCCAATTGTCCTTACCGCAAAATTCAATAGACTCTTGATACTTTTCTTGGCTCAATAGCAGCTTAATTTTTTCATTTTTAGAACGATAATAAGCCGTCAGAATTTCCTGAGATTCAAGACTAATCGGCTCATATTTAGCTTCTGCTTCATTCAGCCTTTCTATGCTGCTCCCTAATTTTGAATACAACGAATAGGGCAAAACTCTTTTCACAAATTGCTTCAATGGATTCCTTTCAATTTTCAAAAGATTAATAAATCCCGCAAAGCCGATGGACCGAGCTCTTGTATTAACATTATGCGCCTTTTTAGATTCGATTGGACTTGGTCAAACATTCAGCCATTTAAAAGATTGAGACATACATGACTAGAATCATTCTTCAGATCTTCGAAAAGAATAACACGCATTTGACTGGGATCAAAATACTTACCCCGGGTTTCTATATGTGGGGCATAAATACCCAGCGAAATGAACAATTGATAAAGTTGGGAATCCTCGTTTTTATCAATTATTGTTTGTGCTACATCTTCAAACGATTTTTCATCCAGCCTTGACTTAAGCCTATTGTATAACCCGAGAAAGCTCGACTGACAGGTTCCCTTAACAGGAACACTATTTTCATGTTTGGGTCATGCTCACTTAGTCTTTTCACCGCATTTACATCTGAACAAATGGTCACATTCTTAGCGACAATTTATGGCAGGATTTCGTGTGGAAATGAGTGTTAAAGGACTTTTCACAACCTGTATTGTAGACTTTTTCATCGGCAAAATAGGAGAACTCATTTCCGTGATGGGCAAAGATTTATGAATGGTCGCGCATATAATTGAGCAGGGAAGTAGTTCCCGCTTTTTGCGCACCAACTATCATCAAATCAATATGCCGTTTAGAAGTTGCCAAACTGTTATTTATCCTTTGAAGCTTTTATCGAAGTTTGAGCCAGGTTCAATAAAGCTTCATGATCAGTAAATGGCTGATCGGTAATGGAGTAATAAGGCATTCGACTATGCTGTGAAGAACCTGCTTCTAAGAATAGACTCATGTTAGAATCGTCTGCATTCAGAAAGCATTTTCCTTTTGAGTCGATTATGCCGAACATCTTGCCATCATGTAACAATCCGTGTCAACCAAACATTTTTTTGTCGACAGATCTTGAATTGAAGCCAGCTTTTCCATTAGTTCAGCGGCATTGATGATTGAATCATCCGTCATTTTCGCTCCTTTTACTCCCATAATCAATTATTTAGCTGCAATACAGCTTATTTCAACATTGACATTCTTGGGGAGTGTTTTTACGGCAACCGTTTCGCGTGCTGGTGGATTTTCAGTGAAGTATTTCCCATAGATGCTATTCACCTCTGCAAAATTGTCCATGTCACTCAAGAAAATGGAACACTTCAACACGTTTGTGTAATCCATCCCAGCTGCGGCTAATACAGCTCCTAAATTCTTTATGACCCATTCCGTTTCATTTGCGATCGAGCTGGTGTCTAGTTCACCCGTTGATGGATCTATTGCAATTTGTCCACTTACGTATAGTGTATTTCCGTGCATCACGGCCTGTGAGTATGGCCCTATTGGAGCTGGCGTATTTTTACTTTCTACTATTGTCTTCATGGTGCTTGATTCTAATTCCTTGGATTGAATTATTCTTTCCTCTTCAATTTCCTGACAGCTCATCATCATTAAAATAAATAGTGTGGGCAGGATGAGTTTCATAAGGCTCAAAAATAGATTTTTGAGCGCGGTATGAATGGTCCAATAAAAATCCTTGTGATCGATAATTTCGATTCGTTTACGTTCAATTTGGTGCATTTGATTGAATCTCTAGATTATTCTTACGAGGTGCATCGAAACGATGTGTTAAGCACATTGACACCAGACGAATACAGCCATTTACTTATTGGGCCAGGGCCAGGACTTCCCAAAACATCGGGTAGTTTAATGGCCTTCCTAAACTCATGGCCCAAGAACAAACCGGTATTGGGTGTTTGCTTGGGTATGCAAGCCCTTCTAGATATGGAGGGAGCTGAAATTAAAAACCTTGAAACAGTTTTTCATGGCGCTTGCGATAAGGTTTCTATTCTTAAATCTAGTCGATGGTTTATTAATGTTAACGAGAATTTCAATGCGGGTAGATACCACAGTTGGGGATATTTTAGGGAGGATATCCCACCAAATTACTCCGTTGTTGCCATGGATGATTCTGATATAGTAATGGCTGTTGAGCATAAGTCACAGCCCTGGTTTGGTGTGCAGTACCACCCTGAGAGTATAATGACAGAATTTAGCGATGTATTTCTACGAAACTTCGTTACTATAGAAAAAACCAAAAATCCTTTGCCTGTATCAGACCTTTAGATTCAAGTAGTTGTTTGATATCCGATTTTTCAGATTCATTGGATACCGCCACTATCAACTGGAATTTAGAAACGTCCTCAATCATAGTATCCGATTGGATTTCTGTGTCATAGATGTGTTTTCCAATTTTCTTAGCATTGTTGCTAATCCACAGAAAATCAATGTCTTTACTAGACAATTCCTTCGATAAGTCTTTGCCATTGCGTCCAGCTCCCCACAGAATTAGTGTTTTAGAAGAATCGCGATCCAGTTTATGGAAATAGTGCGTTTTTAAGGCTAAAAAGCGATTGTCAGCATATTGCTCCTTTGTTCGTGAGGCTCGATCTTCTCTATCACGCCAAAAATGTATTTCTTCCTCAAGACCATCTACACGATAACCGCTTTGGTAAAGGCGAAAACAAAAATCATAGTCTTCTGGATATGAAATGCTATCAAATCCTCCAACTTCTTCAAACTCGTTGCGCCTCATCATCCAACAGCAGGAGGGAAGGACACATTCTTTGTACAATTCGCTCCAGTAAAGCCCATTCTTGGCTATAGTATTAAGCCATTTCGCGTAGCGGGCATATCCATCTCCAATGGCTCCATTATCCGTGAAATAGCGCACGTTTCCGGCTGCAACTGTTTTGGGTTGAGCGCTTTCTAGTTTGCTTCTTAATAGTTCAAGCTTTCTAGGATGCATAATGTCATCCGAGTCCATGCGACATATAAATACTCCCTTAGATGCTGCATATCCTGTTTGTAATGCCGCTATAATATTATGCCCGGTTGAGTTTAGCACAGTGATACGTGGATCCTTTATAGCATAGGCAGCCAATACATTACATGAACCATCTTTACTGTGGTCATTCACCGCGATTAGTTCCCAATGCGCTTCAGTTTGTGCGATCATTGAATCCAAGCACTGGGGCAAATACTGTTCTGTATCTTGGACAGGCATAATGATCGATATGAGCTCAGAAGCTTTCATTGACTTGCAACGAATATCCATTTTTCCGATCATTGTCTATGGCCAAATACAAACTAGACTTACACGACATATACAATAAGGGAGTGTTAATTGATAAAGCCTTGAATGACGCAATCGAAGAATGCATTGAGTCGAAGATTGGAACGTTAGAGATAATCCCAGGAAAGGGGAGTGGTCAACTCAAGAAAAAGGTGATTCGTTTCCTTGATCAGAAACACATCAAGAGTAAATATCATAGAATAGATAAGGACAGAAAGAATTTCGGTCGGCTCTTCGTTTACTTCAAGTTTAAATAATTCAATATTTACCCTTCTGATTAACAATGGGATAGGTGGTCTCGCGTCCAATACCTAGGAAAATTATGTATTGACATAGTATATACAAAGGTTGGTTTGTAGTCATTTTTCATGAGCAAAAAATGAGTTCTTTTTTGCAAGAAATCATTTCGCAAGCCCCATTAATTGATCCCAAGTTAGTCTATGCTGCCTCTATAGTCAAGTATTAGTCTCAGGTATTTTGGCTAAACAGCAAAAGGTACTTTTGGGCTTGCGATGGATTCTTTAACTCAAATCATTTTAGGCGCAGCCGTTGGCGAGACTGTTTTAGGTAGGAAGGTCGGCAATAAGGCCATGCTCTATGGCGCTATTGCCGGTACCATTCCAGATTTGGATGTATTGGCTCGTCAATTTACCGATACGGTTACGGCCCTTTCCGTTCACCGTGGTTTCACGCATTCCATTTTGTTTTCTGTGGTTTTTGCACCAATGTTTGGTTGGGTCGTATCGCGCTATGAGCGTTTGAAAGACTTCAAGGCTTGGTCTTGGTTATTCTTTTGGGCCTTTATCACACATCCTCTGCTAGATGCACACACAACATGGGGTACACAACTGTTTTGGCCTTTTGATCTGCGCTTGGCCTTCAAAACGATATTCGTCATCGATCCACTCTATACCGTGCCTTTTTTGGTTTTTCTTATTCTGGCCTTGCTTCAAAAAAGGACGGCCCAAAAGCGGTCTTATTACAACAAATGGGGCCTATGGCTTAGTTCCTCTTATTTGGCGCTGACCTTTCTCTTGAAGTGGGTAGCGTATTCGCAATTCGAAACGGCTTTGAAAGATCAAAACATCAACTACACCCAGCTTGACACCAGACCCGCGCCACTCAACACCATTCTCTGGAGCGCTAACGTAGATGCTGAAGAGGCTTACTTGTTGGCCAACTATTCGTTTTTTGATTCACAAGAAATCATCTTCGAGACCTATCTAAAGAACCACGAGTTATTGGATGACGTAATTGAAAACGAACGTGTTCAGCAAATGATTTCTATATCAAAAGGATGGTACATAGTGAACCAGGTGGATGGGCAGCTCTATTTTAATGACCTGCGCTTCGGTCTATTGAGTTTGACACCAAACGCACAAAACTTCGTGTTTAAGTATCGAATAGATTTGGATGAAGCTGGCGATGTTTCGTTCACGGAAGTGCCCAAAGACAATCAAGATGCAAAAGCATTGCTTTCTGCTTTGTGGACTCGAGTGAAGGGGAATTGAGGCGAAGCGTAATATGAATGTTGTTTACAGAATGAGATTCAATCTAACTCTATACGCCCGTTGATAGAGGCTTATTTCTCCTTTTTCTTCTCCGTAATCTTCTCTTTCAAGGCGAAATACTCATCTCGTAATTCTGCAGCAAGCATGAAATCCAATTCCTTGGACGCCTTCTCCATTTGTTTCTTGGCACGTGCAGCCGCATTTTCTAAGGCTTCAACGGTCATGTACTTCACAATCGGATCTGCGGCAATGCCCAATGCACTCTCTTCGTCTTTTGTTTTGAATCGATCGCCCTTAACGTATTTTAAACTGTTGTCAATGGCTTTGTGTATAGCAGTAGGAGTAATAGCATGTTTTTCATTGTAAGCCGTTTGCTTCGCTCGCCTGCGGGTGGTCTCGTCCATTGTTTTCCGCATGCTGTCCGTGATTCTATCGGCATACATAATCGCGATACCATTCACATTTCTTGCCGCACGACCAATGGTTTGCGTCAGTGATCGATGACTTCTTAAAAAGCCCTCTTTATCAGCGTCTAGAATCGCCACAAGAGATACTTCGGGTAAATCTAGTCCCTCACGTAATAGATTGATTCCAACCAATACGTCAATATCACCAACACGCAGTTCTCTTAGGATTTCCACACGCTCTAGCGTATCAACATCACTATGAATGTAGCGGCACTTGATATTTAGATCAATCAAATACTTTGACAGTTCTTCAGACATTCTCTTGGTCAAGGTGGTAACCAATATCCGTTCGTTTTTCTCTATTCGGATACGGATTTGCTCCAATAAATCGTCAATCTGATTGCCCGTTGGCTTAATGATGATTTCAGGATCAATAAGTCCAGTTGGTCGTATGACTTGTTCAGCTAAAATTCCCTCTGACTTACGCAGCTCATAATCGGCAGGAGTTGCGCTTACGTATATAACCTGATTTTGGAGACCTTCAAATTCCTCGAACTTCAATGGACGATTATCCATTGCAGCAGGCAATCGAAAACCATATTCAACTAAATTCTCCTTTCGACTGCGATCTCCACCATACATGGCGCTAATTTGAGAAACAGTGACGTGACTCTCGTCAATCATCATGAGATAATCATTAGGGAAATAATCGAGTAAGCAGAAAGGGCGTGTTCCGGGAAGTCGGCCATCAAAGTATCGACTGTAATTTTCAATGCCAGTGCAATACCCAAGCTCTCGCATCATTTCAAGGTCGTAGTTCACACGATCCTCAAGTCGCTTAGCTTCCAGCGGTTGACCTCCATCAACAAATTGTCCAAGTCGTTCTTGCAGGTCGTCTTGAATCTCAATCTGAGATTGACGCATTCGTTCCTTGGTGGTCACAAATATGTTTGCAGGAAAAACACGCACCTCATTCAGGCGCTCGATCCGAGAATTGTTCATTGGATCTATCGTCTCAATATCTTCTACTTCATCACCAAAAAAATGGAAGCGCAAGGCAATATCATCGTAGGCTAAATAAATGTCTACAATGTCACCTTTGACGCGGAAGTTACCTCTTTCAAAATTTGCTGTCGTTCTTGAATACAAAGAGTCAACCAGTCTATGCAAAAGTTTATTTCTGCCAAAGTTGTCACCGACTTTGACCTGGATGATGTTTTCATAAAAATCACTAGGATTACCCATACCATAAATACACGAGACTGAACTGACAACAATAACATCTCTGCATCCACTCAATAGGGCAGAGGTGGTGCTTAATCGAAGCTTCTCAATCTCCTTATTGATGCTTAAATCCTTTTCGATATAAACGTCAGAAGTAGGTATGTAAGCCTCGGGTTGGTAGTAATCATAGTAACTTACAAAATACTCAACCCTGTTCTTTGGGAAAAAGTGTTTAAACTCACTATATAGCTGAGCTGCAAGTGTTTTGTTGTGGCTTAAGATGAGGGTCGGTCGCTGTGTGTTGTGAATAACATTAGCCATGGTAAAGGTCTTGCCAGAGCCAGTAACCCCAAGCAAAGTCTGGTACTTTTCACCACTGTTTATACCATCAGTCAATTGTTTAATCGCTGTAGGTTGATCGCCCGTTGGGCTAAAATCTGCTTTTAGTTTAAAATCCAATTTCTTCGGTTATGCAAATGCGGCAAAGCTATTTTCTGAGAACAATCTGCCATTGGATTGATTTCCTTTTCTCAACTTCGCAGTATGTTTTTAAAACGATTCATATCTTACCTTAATCCAGCGACCTTGTTTCGAAAAGGAGACAAGAACATCAATTTACGATTGATGCACGGTATCAACCGTATTAGCATTTTCATGTTTTTGATTTGTCTTGGACTTATTGCTTACAGGGTGTTTTTTCGATAGATCCTAGACTGCGGCTAGCGCATCTTCACAATCTTTTATTAGATCTTCATGGTGCTCGACTCCAATGGATAGTCTGACTAAGCTATCTGTAATACCATACAATATTTTATCCTCAGGTGTAACATCCGAATGTGTCATAGTTGATGGATGTTCAACCAAGCTTTCAGTGCTTCCCAAGCTAACAGCGAGTTTTATTAACCTAAGGGCATTCAAGAATCTAAAGGATTCTTTCTCACCACCATTTATTTCAAACGAAATCATAGCGCCTGCGCTACTTAATTGTCTCTGAAAAATGGCGTAGTTGGCAGGATCTTGCTCATCAGTTAAAAAACCGAGGTAATGAACCTTACCTACTTTAGGGTGTGCCTGTAAAAACTCGGCAACCAACTTTGCGTTCTTAGCCTGTTCTGTCATTCGAATTTTAAGGGTTTCCAAGCTACGCATGAGTAGCCAGCCTGTCCAAGGTCCGGCCATGTTTCCTAAAAAGGTACGCAATATTTTAACCCTTTTTATTACCTCAGAACTGCCTAAAACAGCTCCTGCAATGACATCACTGTGACCACCGATATATTTGGTAGCCGAGTATAACACCAAATCAGCACCATGTTTTAAGGGATGTTGCCACAGCGGCCCCATGTATGTATTGTCCACCGCTAAATAGATGTGTTTATCCTCAGTCGATAGTTTGTCAGCTACTTTGCGGCAAGCTTCAATGTCAACTAGTTGATTGGTCGGGTTAGCAGGAGTTTCAATGTAAATCATCTTAAGCTTGTCAGCTATACCATGTTGTCGGATGATTTCGTCAATCTTTTCTTTTGGCTCGTGCGCATGGAAGGCAATTGCATGAATTCCGAACCTACTCAGTACGTTTTTGACAAAATGATAGGTACCTCCATACGTTGGGTTACTGTACAAAATGTAGTCACCAGGATTTAGGAATTCCATCATCACGGTGCTGATGGCAGACATTCCGCTTTCGAATACAGCGCAATCGTCAGCTTCGTCCCACAAACACAAACGATTTTCTAAGATTTCTAAATCAGGGTTATTCAATCGACTGTAGATTAAACCCATTTCCTCCGTAGCGTCTTTTTCTCTTAAGCCATAGGCAATTTCAAAAAAACCTTTGCCCTCCTCGGCACTCGAAAATACGAAGGTGGATGTTTGAAATATGGGACACTTGATGGCTCCTTCGCTCAGTTCTGGCTTGTAGCCGTGAGACATCATTAAGCTCTCAGGATGTTTGAATTTTGGATCACTCATAGTATGTGTTTTGTCGCAAAAGTTGCGATTAATTTTTATTAAAATCTATAGCTCGGCTTGTAAAAAACGACCGGTGTGACTCGCTTCTATCTTAGCTATTTCTTGCGGTATTCCTTCGGCAACAATGGAACCGCCATTTCCACCGCCTTCAGGTCCGATATCAATAACATGGTCAGCAACTTTTATAATATCTAGGTTATGTTCAATGACTAAAACCGTATTGCCTTGATCAACAAGTTTGTTCAAGACTTGTAGCAGAATTCTTATATCTTCAAAATGTAAACCTGTGGTTGGTTCATCCAGAATATAAAATGTATTTCCAGTGCTTTTTCTTGCTAATTCGGTCGCCAGCTTTACTCGTTGTGCCTCACCACCACTAAGTGTCGTAGATGATTGACCAAGCCTCACATATCCCAACCCAACCGCTTGCAGGGTTTGAATTTTATGGCAAATACTTGGAATGTTTTCAAAGAATACAACCGCTTCGTTCACGGTCATATCCAAGACATCGCTGATTGTTTTACTCTTAAAACGAATGTCCAAGGTTTCTCGGTTATATCGCTTTCCACGGCAGGTTTCACACACTACATATACGTCTGGTAGGAAGTTCATTTCTATGGTCTTCATACCAGCACCTTGGCATGTTTCGCAACGTCCACCCTTAACGTTAAACGAAAATCTACCTGGTTTGTAGCCTCTTATTTTGGCTTCTGGTAGTTCGGTGAACAATTGTCTAATATCTGTGAAGATGTTCGCGTAAGTCGCTGGATTTGATCTTGGAGTGCGACCAATTGGCGATTGATCTATTTCAATCACCTTGTCCAAGTGTTTTAAGCCAGTAAACGAATCATAAGGAAGTGGCTTTTTACTGGAAGCATGAAGATTAGAGGTCAGTATGGGGTAGAGGGTACCATTTATTAAACTAGACTTACCACTTCCAGAAACGCCACTGACACAGATGAATTTTCCAAGTGGAAAGGAAACGTCAATCCCCTTCAAATTATGTCCAGTTGCACCTTTTAGAGTAAATGACTTTCCAGTGCCTTTACGGACCTTTTTTGGAACTTTAATTTCGATTTTCCCATTGAGGTATGAAGCAGTCAATGACTTTCCATCTTTCATTTTAGAAGGTGTTCCTGCATCTATGATTTCTCCACCGTTAACTCCAGCTCTCGGCCCAATATCGATAAGGTAGTCCGCTTCCATCATCATGTCTTTATCATGTTCAACAACAATTACGCTATTGCCAATATCACGCAGGCTTTTCAAGGATTCAATCAAGCGATGATTATCTCGCTGATGTAAGCCAATACTAGGTTCATCAAGAATGTATAATACTCCCGTAAGTTGTGATCCAATTTGAGTAGCCAGTCGAATTCGTTGTGCTTCGCCACCACTTAACGTTCTGGAGGAACGATTGAGGGTTAAATATTCAATTCCAACGTCCAAAAGAAAATCGACTCTGCTTTGAATCTCTTTCAATACCTCAGAAGCAATTATATTTTGTTTCTCGCTGATTCTATCCTCAATGCCTAAAAGCCACTTGTCAATTTCTAAAATCTCCATTGAAGCAATTTGAGAGATATTCTTATTGTCAAACTTGAAGTATAATGATTCTTTTTTCAGTCGTCTACCTTTGCATTCAGGACACCCCACCTTATTCATAAACGCACTGGCCCAGCGTTGGTAATTTTGCGAATTCCCCTCGTCAAATTGCTCCTTAAGTATATTGGAGACACCATCAAACTTCAGGTTTATGGATTGTGAAATACCCAAAGTATCGCTCTTAATTTCGAGCTGTTCATTTGTGCCGTATAAAATTACCTGAATAGTTTCGTGAGGTATTTCCTCTAACGGGGTGGTTAGTTTGAAATCATACTTTTCACCTAATAATTCAATCTGTTTGAATATCCAGTTTCTCTTATACTCACCTAAGGGTGCGAGGCCTCCTTTTTTTATGCTGAGCTTTGAATCAGGGATGATCTTTTTTTCATCCACTTCTCGGACCTCACCTAAACCGTTGCATTTTTTACACGCTCCATATGGGGAGTTAAATGAAAATAGGTTGGGTGCAGGTTCATCGTAAGAAACTCCGCTTGTAGGACACATTAACGATCGACTAAAAAAGTGAACCGTTTTTTCGTCATCCTCAAGGAGCATTAATTGTCCTTTACCTTCTTTTAAAGCTGTTAAAATAGATTGTTTAAGCCGTTTAGCATTAGTATTGTCGACTGTTAACCGATCTACAATAAGCTCAATATCATGAGTTTTATAGCGGTCAACCTGCATACGATGCTTAATCTTCTCAAAACTTCCATCAATTCGTACTCGTAAAAATCCTTTACGGGCAACTTGTTCAAACAATTCTCTATAATGTCCCTTTCGGCCTTTTACTAATGGTGATAATAGAGTGACTTCTTGATCCTGGTATTGTTCGGCTATTAATTCAATGATCTGGTTATCACTATAGCGAACCATTTTTTCACCAGTTACATAACTAATTGCCTCAGATGCGCGCGCGTAAAGGAGGCGCAGGAAATCATAGATTTCGGTGATGGTTCCAACGGTCGATCGAGGGTTTTTATTGACCGTTTTTTGTTCAATTGAAATTACCGGACTTAGCCCGTTAATTTTATCGACATCAGGTCGTTCTAATCCACCGATAAACTGTCGTGCATATGATGAAAAGGTCTCAATGTACCTTCTTTGTCCTTCGGCATAAATGGTGTCAAAAGCAAGTGATGATTTTCCGCTACCACTCAATCCGGTTATTACAACTAATTGGTTTCTAGGGATATTAAGATCAATGTTTTTTAAATTGTGTTCCCGAGCTCCAAGTATCTCAATAAATTCTTGCGTTTCGCTATTTTTCGTTTCCTGTTTGGTCTCTTTCATCACTTTTATAGCGCGCGAAAGTAGTAACTTGAGCCTTGTCATTTACTAATACTTCCGAAAGAGGTAGAGTAGGTATTTTGATGGAATAACTCTTGCGAGAATTGTTAGGAAGGAAGTTATCTCTGAGCCAAGGGTTTAAATATTTTAAGGCTTTATAATTGATGCCATTTTCAAATGCAAACTCTGCTAAATCTGGTACTGTCTGATCTACTATTATTTCCGTGTATGGCAAGGTGTTGTACAAGTCACTTTCAGTATAAGTAAACCCAAATTTTGACGGATTAGAAAGAATGGTTTTTGCGGCCATTATTCTAAACAAATAGCGAGATGTTTCATCATTCAACACTAAATCATAATAGTTTGTCGCTTGCTGCCTATTAAGCTGTTTTTGCAGTCCAGCCATTCCCATATTATAAGATGCTGCAGCCAAGGTCCATGAACCAAATTTCTCTTTTGCTTTTATTAAATATTGACAGGCGGCAACAGTTGATTTTTCCACGTTATATCGCTCATCAATTCCCGAGCTAATCTCAAGCCCATTTTCGCGAGCAGCCGTTTTCATTAGTTGCCAAAAGCCTGCAGCACCCGCTGGACTCACTACTTGTTCCAGGCCACTTTCAATTAATGCGATGTATTTTAAATCATCAGGCACACCTTGTTCTTTTAGAATTTTTTCGATCACAGTAAACCAGCGATTGCTTCTTTTCACAAACAGCATTGTCTGTGACTGCCAGTATGTATTTACAAGCAGTTCTCTATCGAGTTTTTCTTTAACATCGATTAGGTTGAGTGGGACACCTTCTCCAGCAAAATCGACACTTTTAGGCGTTGCTAACGCATATACTCGGTAATCTTCGGAAAACTTGGATTCATGCTCAAGCTGCATAGTTCCCTCATCTTTAGATGCGGTAAATAGCTCCAATGACAAAACACCCAATAAAATAGTAAGAAGAAAGAAAGAGGCTACCCTAAAAACGTTGTTCATGTTTGTGACGAAAGTTGTGTTGTTTCAAACTTACTTTTAGATTTCTTCCACATGGTGGTGGAATAGAGAAAAGTGATGATAAGAAAACTGTAAGTCAACAACCCAGCAATGTAGATTATGAGAAATTGATCATTCAGAAAGTTTAACATACTTATAAGAAGCATTGACAGACCTGCAATCGCGACGTATACTAGAGCAACCTGACGGTCACTTAGCCCTGCATATGACAGATGATGAGTTGTATGATCGCGACCACCTAAAAAGGGCGATTGACCGCGTTTTAATCGGTTTATCGTAACTGTTATAGAATCGGCTATTGGAATGACAAAAGCCGTAAGTACAATGGCAGCTTTAGAGTACCAGTGATGGTCAAGTATAATATTCTCATTATTCCAAAAGAAAACAACTCCAACGCCTGCTAGTAAGGCACCCAATAGTTGACTACCAGTATCACCCATGAACATTTTCGCTGGGTTCCAATTGAATAATAAAAATCCAAAAAGGCTAGCTATTATACCACCACAAATAAGGATGAAAAATATACTTGTCATATCCAAAGGTAAAGCGCAAACTCCGGCACTGAGTAAGATACCAATACTAGCAATGGTGGTAATTCCATCCATATTATCAAGCATGTTAATACTATTCATAACAGCTATTGTCCAAAATATTGTCAGGAAGGCATCAAGCGCATAGACCCCAAATAAATCAATATTTACATCTGCTAAAACGAGAATAACTCCGCAGGTCATTTGTGCAATAAACTTTAACCAGGGAACCATATTAAAAGTATCATCAACTAGGCCCGTGAAAAAACCTAGCACAACCGCGGCAATAAAACCCATTTCAGTGGACACTAATGACAAGGAGTGATCATTAAAAAGAAAAAAGTAGACTAAGAAAGCGATGAGAAAAACAATGAAAAAGGAAATCCCACCAATGGCCGGTTTATAGTCATCACTCCACCTCGATTCGTTGGAATTTACATCGTTTTTTCCTTCAAGAGTGCGAGTCCACTTCAATAAGAGGAAGTTCAAGGCTGCGCTAAAAATAAACAGTCCTAAAAAAAGTGTAAACAGCGTTTTCTCCATAAAATTCAAATCTATGTACGATCAATTGGCTATTAGGTTCCAGAGCTACTAGTTGTAAACAAAAGATTGATTAGAAAGGCGACTTGAAATCTTGTAAACGGGGCTGATGTTTATCTTTTTCAGATACTATTGGGTCTAAAATGGGCCATTCAATTCCCATCTTAGGGTCATTCCAAAACAATCCCATTTCTGATTCTTGATTATAATAATCAGAACATTTATAGTTGACAATAGTGTCGTTTTCAAGACAATAAAAACCATGAGCAAAACCCCTAGGTACCAAAAAGGATGTTTTGTTATCCTCACTCAAAGTAATAGCTACATGTTGCCCATATGTTGGTGATTCGCTGCGAATGTCAACGGCAATGTCTAAAATGCTGCCTTTGATTACTCGAATAAGTTTATCTTGAGCGTGAGGTGGTGCCTGTAAATGAAGACCTCGAATTGTCCTTTCTTGACTCATGGACTCATTCTCCTGAACAAAGTCTATATCAATACCAAGCTCTTCAAAATGATTCTTGCGAAAATTTTCGAAGAAATACCCTCTTGGATCAGTATGGACTTTCGGTGTTAAGATCAAGAGACCCTCAATAGATGTTTTTGTGATTTCCAATTTTTGAATAGATAAAGCTGCGAAACAAGCGGTTTTTCTGAGAATATAGGTTTAGTCTTCTTCATAGTAATTATTACCGGTGTTTACATACCCGTAACCATAACCATAGCCGTAGCCATATCCTGTTCCATATCTCCTGTATTTATTGCCTTCAAGGTCAACACCATTAAGAATTACAGATAAATTTTTGATTTTATTTTCTTTAAAAACGCGGTTTACATTGGCCGAAAAAGACTTCTTAGAGTAATCACTTCGGAAAATATAAATTGGGTAGTCAGCCATGCGAAGGCAAGTAATTCCATCGGTAACAAGACCAACAGGAGGATTGTCAATTAGGACAATGTCGTAGGTTTTTTTCAATTCAACAATCGTTTCCTGTAATTTACCATTGATGATTAATTCGCTCGGGTTAGGAGGTATTGATCCAGCTGAGATATAGTGTAATCCGTCCAGTTCACTCTTGCGAATCACCTCATCAACACTGTTTCTACCGCTGAGAACGGTGCTCATTCCAAGGGCGTTTTCACTACCAAAACCTTCATGTATTCGAGGCCTACGCATGTCTAAGTCAAGGATGATCACTTTCTTACCACTATATGCGAGAATACCACCGAGGTTCAATACAACAAAGGTTTTTCCTTCTCCACTAATTGTAGAGGTTACGGCAATTACCTTTTTTTCACCCGTTGCTTCAAAAAATTCGAGATTGGTTCGAATAGAGCGGAAGGCTTCCGCCATACTTGATTTGGGCTTTTTATCGACTATCATCTGAGAATTCGGAATCGCATTCTGATACTTAGGTATAATACCCAATACGCTAATTTCAGGATGTAATAATGCGCCAAGATCTCCAACATCAATGTCGTTGTGCATGACGTATCTGATCGCTATGAAACTCACTGAAAGTAACAGAGCCAGTACAATGGTCACAGCATATATGGCCGGCTTTTTTGGACTTATTGGAAAATGACCGGCAGTAGCCTTTTGTAAAATCGTGTTCTCTGGTGCGAGTCCTGCCTTTGAAATACTAAATTCAGTTTTCTTTTCAAGTAGCATGGTGTAATACTTTTCATGCGAGTTGAAGACGCGTTCCAATCTTGCATATTCAATTTCTCGCGTTGGAAGATCTAGGAAGTTATCCTCAATGCTTTTTATTTTAAGTTGACCTCTAATTAGTAGTGCTTCCAAGCGTTTTCTCATAACCTGAAGACTTTTTAGAATCAGGTTCTTTTGCATCTCAATTTGTTGATTATAGAGAACTGCAATTGGATTATCGCTTGTAGCACTGCCCAAAATTCGATTTCGGTTCATTACTAATTTTTGAAGTTCCTCAATGTGCTGTTCAACGTTCTTTTCAAATTCAGTTCCCGCCAATACAGGAAGTAGTGAATAGAAATCAACTCCAGTTTTTTCTGAATCGATATTGTTCATCAGCTCTTCTAGTAAGTTGATTTTCAATTCAATCTCAGTTTTCTCTCGCTCCAGAATATTTACCCGTTGAAGGTAGGTGGAAGAGATTTCTTTCTTTTCACCTAATCTCGTGCGCTGCTTAAAATCAGTAATTAAATCCTCGGAAATTTTCAATTTAGCGTATACATCTTCTATTTGTTGGTTAATAAACTCCAACACCTTGTTTGCACTTTCAGATTTCCGTTCTATATCAAACAAAAGGTATTGATCTGCTATTGCCCCGCATATATCACTTGCCTTCCGTGGATTGTTATCTGTTACCGTAATTAATACTGTTTTTGCGGATGAATTTTGAATAACAACGTTGAAATTGCTGCGTAGATCCTTAACCAATTCAGCAATAGTATTTATGACAAAATATTGTCTATCCTCTGACAACATTCCAGACTCAATTATGAAACCATCATCATTCCTGGATGAAATGGACAGGGTCATATGATCATTACGTATTGTGTCAGAAAATGTTGTCGTTTCCGTATGTTTTGTTGACCCTATGTAATATTCGATTTGGATTTCTTCATTCTCTAAGAAATCAATATAAATTCTTCTATTGAGTAAAGAGAGGTCTTGTATATCAAAGAATACTTCATAATTATTGGATAGGTAATTCTCATGATCGAGAACTTCGCCTTCCGTATAATAACTAACGCTCAAGGGTAAATCTGATACAACACGTTTGAAAAACTCAGGTGACCTGAGTAATTCGATGTCTTTGGAGATATCAGCATCCTCATAAATGTCCCCAACATTTAGTATTCTGTTTGCCTGGTTTTTATCGATGATTTGAATGATTGACTTTGACTGATATAGGGGCTGTGTGTAGTATAGATAGGTGAAAGAAGAACCAATAGCAATAAGAAAAATCAAAATAATCCAAGGTATTGTCTTGGAAGTAATTTGCAATAAAAGCCCGATGTCAAACTGGCTAATTGCAAATTGTTGATTCTGGTTGTTTTGATTCTGTTCGCTCATTGTATTACTTTATCTAGAAGTAAAATTGGTAACGATCAGATAGGTTGCGATTGAGTTGGTGATTAGTCCTAAGATCTGCCCAGTTGCACTTAACAATTGTTTTGCTACAAAGTAGCTTGGCTCAACGTAAATAATGTCATTTGATCTAATATAATGCATGTTAGCTTGAGAAAGTCCTTCAACTGAAGAAAGATCAACATCATACACCAAGGGGTTTTTAAAATCACCTCGAAAGACCTTGACTTTATGCGCTTTTCCACCATCACTTATACCTCCTGCTAGTGCAAGCGCTTCTACAATTGTTATGTATTCGTTCGTAATTGGTACAACCTTAGCATCTCCGCCTTTACCGGGAAATACGGTAATTCTTCGATTTTTAATTTGGAGCATGATGTAAGGTTCTTGGTAATAGTCTCGATACTTTTTTTCCAATAATAATTCAGCTTCCTTTAGATCATAGCCAGCAATTGACATTCTGCCGATTATCGGTAAATTAATTGCACTATCAGTTTCTACTAAATAGGGGAAGGAAGTTTGGGAGTTAAATCGCTGATTTCCCTGTGAACCTTCATCCAGGGTGGATAAGTCAATAATTTTAAATCCTTGATTAGAGAATAACTGGAATGTGATGATGTCACCTGGTTTAATAATATGATCTCTTGGAATTGAATCGACCGCTTCATCAAATGGATAGTCGCGGTCTGTTTTTAGCATCACGCTCGGATTAAACACTCTACAGCTTGAAAAAGCTACGGACGCTATCATTACTATCAGGAAAAGTCTAAACTGTTGTGACATTTTAAAAGTACTTTGAAATGCAAAGTAAATATTTTTTATCTTCATTTATCAAGATTATTTAATAGGGTAGTGTATAGGCTTGAAACATCTGCTACCAGTCTGGTGTAATTAAATTTATCAAAGGCA
>CALKOP010000086.1 GCA_938091155.1 uncultured Flavobacteriales bacterium
GGATTCAATAGTTATTCACATACCTGATAGCGTTGGCTCATACAATATTGGATTACTTCTGCCTTTTAATCCTACGTTTCCTAATTCAAGTAATGCTCATAATTTCAAAATCAATTCAGTTTCTCGAATTGCTTTGAGCTATTATCGGGGTTTTCAATTTGCAATCGATTCGCTTGATAGCCCCTATCCTGTTAAATTAAACCTGAGGGTATACTCCGTAACAAATGACTCTGCATCGCTTTATGAAGCTTTAAATGACCCTGAATTTGATTCACTAGATGTAATCGTGGGTCCTTTTTATTCATCACAATTTGAAGAAGTTGCGGACAGAATGCTTCAAAAGGGAGTATTACTGATTTGTCCGGTTAATAAGCCAAGCAAAATTCTATTCAAGCGTCCAAATACAATCAAGATGTTGCCTAGCGAGTCAATGCAGATCAGCAGCTTGGCAGAGTTTCTGGCTTTAGAAGGAAATGCCTCAACAGTTGTTCTTGTCAATTCCAACAAGTTTCAAGACACCCAGAATATTGATTTTTTCAAGGAGAGGTTTGCAGCTACATTGAATATCCCTGACACATTTGCGGATGATGTAATTAAAGAGATTAAGATTGACAAAGAAAAATCAATTCGGGAAATCCTTAAATCATATTTCTCTGATACAGGAGATTATGTATTGGTTGTTCCTTCGAAAGACCAAGTTTTTGTCACCAAATTATTGAACGGATTGTATGATTTCACTGTTGATAGCAAAGACAAGTTTCGTTTTCAGGTGTATGGCATTTCAGAATGGATGAAGTGGGATGAAGGCTTAGACTTACGGCAGATGCAACGTTTAAAAGTTACTCTACCACTTCCAAATCATGTTGATTTTAACGATTCAATCGTAAATAGATTCTACCGACACTATTATCGTGAGAATGGATTTGAACCAATGGATTACACCTTGCAAGGCTTCGACCTGTGTCACTACCTTTTCAAAGAGTTATCTACCAACCCAACACTATGGTTTCGATCGCCTCACGATTATGTTAATGAGGGAGTGCTAAACAACATCCAATTCAAACGAGTACTTGATAACAGTGGAGTTGAAAATCAATTTGTTCGGTTTTATCAATACAGAGACTTTAAACTCAATAAGGTAGGGGAATGGCCATCGATAAAGAACAAATAGCTTCAAGGTTAAAACAGCTTCAACAATCCATTTGTGATGCCATAGAGGCAGAAGATGGTAAAGGTGAATTTCAACTTGACCAATGGCAACGACCTGGTGGCGGTGGCGGTGATACACGTGTCATTGAAAATGGGAATGTGATCGAAAAGGGCGGGGTTAACTTCTCTGCAGTATATGGCGAACTACCGAGTAATATAACATCTGCTCTGGGGGTCGACTCAAATGAATTTTTTGCTACGGGAGTTTCAATTGTCATGCATCCGTCTAATCCTCATGTTCCAATCATTCATATGAATATCAGGTATTTTGAGATGGATGAAGATACATGGTGGTTTGGAGGCGGTATTGACTTAACTCCTCATTATGTGAATGAATCTCAAACGGAATGGTTTCATAATCAATTAGCAGCAGCATGCGATAAACATGAGTCAACGTATTACACTCGTTTTTCCGAATGGGCAAATGATTATTTCTATATCAAGCATCGGAAAGAATCGCGTGGTGTGAGTGGAATCTTTTTTGATCGCCTTAACACCAAGTCAGAAGGAAAAACGAAGGAGGAACTATTTGCGTTTTTACTCGAAGTAGGTGAGACATTTGCTCCTACATACTCAAAGATGATGAATCAGAACAGGAATAATTCCTTTGGAGAGTTGGAAAAAGCTTGGCAAATGCATCGTAGAAGTCGCTATGTTGAATTTAACTTGGTATATGATAAAGGCACTAAATTTGGACTTGATACAAATGGCAGAATTGATTCAATTCTAATGAGCCTACCGCCAGATACAGGTTGGAAGTACACGCAGAATTGGCCTAAAGATGGTGCTGAAATGAAGACTGAAACGATACTTAAGAATCGCTACGTTCCTAAGAATTCCAAATAGCCCAGCTTTCTTCTGCTTGCAGCTTCAGCATTTCTAATCCGTTGACGATAATGCCGCCCTTGGATTTAATCTTGGCTAAAAATTCAGTTTCCTCGGGATTGTAGACTAAATCAAAACCCAAGTGACGATTAGTCACTGCATCATAAGGAATTTCGGGATGTGTATTGATTTTAGGATACATGCCTAGTGGTGTGCAATTGATCAGAAGCTCTGATTTTTCAATGTCGGAAAAACTGATATTATCATAATTCAACTCACCATTCCTAGAAACGACACGATATGGTATGTTTAGTTTAGAAAGAACAAACCTCACAGCCATAGCGCCTCCTCCGTTTCCAAACACAAGTGCCGCGTTTGGAGGCGATGTCATCGAATTTGACAAGGATTTCTCAAAGCCAAAAACATCCGTATTGTGCCCAATAAATCGACTCTTTATGATTTTGACGCAATTCACAGCACCGACTAATTTCGCCTCAGTCGTTAATTCATCTAGATGCTGTATAACACTTTGCTTATGTGGTATGGTAACATTTAGGCCAGCGAAACCTTGATTCAAAATGGATGTTCTAAATCCATTCAAGTTGTCCATTTCCCAATTTAAATACTGGGCGTCAATTGAATTGTTCCTGAACTTTTCTGAAAAATAACTAGCTGAAAAAGAATGCGATAGCCTTGAACCTACTAAAGCATAAGTTTTCATTTATTTGAGAACTTGTTTGCTAATAATTCAGATAAAAAAATGGTAAGGAAGCCAGCTGCCATTAGCATAACGCAACCCAAGATTTGAGGTTCATTACCATACAAGAAATTGTTTTCTAAGCCCGCAAACGTTGCAGGCATGACACTCTTACTAAAAACAACAACTATTTCACCACTATCTTTTTCCATAGTAGCAAGAACTTCTTGCCATGGCCATATTTTGTTGAGAGACCCTAATAAGAATCCTGTAAGCAAAGCTAGTGTCAGGTCTTTATAGTATTTAAATGACCATGAAATTACTCGAGAGAAAATCGCCATTCCGACCAACATTCCAGCACCAAAAAACCCTAGAATAATGAGTTTGTCTAATTCAAATGTCTTAAGTGCCTCCTTGACCGTAGGAATGATGTAAGTATACATGCCTAAAAGAAGAAGGATGAAACTACCTGAAATACCTGGCAGCAGCAAAGCACTTACGGCAATTGAACCACATAGAAAAACATACCACAGAGCTGGATTACCTGAAGCAGGAATCGCGACAGTGATGAAATAGGCAATTGCAGCACCAATTGTAAATATGAAAATGATTTGGCCATTCCAATAGGAAATTTGCTTGCCAACAATCCAGGCGCTTACCAGTATTAATCCAAAGAAATATGACCAAACAAGCAACGGGTAAGTCGCTAAGAGATACGTAATTAAAAACACGCCAACTACAATGCCAATCAACATTCCTGAGATCAATGAAACCAGAAAATTACCATCTAGCGTTTTCCAAGCCCCTTTGATTCCCTCTTTACGCAAGGCGTGTATTAGGTCAGGTCCAATGGCTTTTATTACATTAATTAGCCTTTCATAAATGCCAGTTATGAAAGCAATTGTTCCACCTGACACTCCGGGAATGACTTCTGCCATACCCATGCCCATTCCTTTCAGGGCGTTAAAAAAGTGACTTTTCATCAATTAGTACTTCGGAATAGAAGGATCAATCTGGTCCGCCCATGCCAAAATACCTCCAGTGAGGTTAATCACGTTTGCGTATCCTCTAGTCATTAATGCCTGTGTCATAGCACCAGATCGACCGCCCGATTTGCAATGAAGAACTACATCCTTGTCTTTGGCCAGCAATTCTAAATTCCCCATGATTTCACCCATAGGTATATGTTGAGCTCTAATATTGCAGTAATCATATTCATTACTTTCCCTGATATCAATGATTTGGATATCATCTCCAGCATCTAATCTTGCTTTTAATTCGACTACAGTAATCTCTTTCATTTTTTATCTTTTGCAGTAAGGCTATGTTATTTCATTGATTCAATAAGGAACTGAATTTCTTCCATTTCCATTCCCTTTGGATAAAACGCTATGAATTCTTCAATTAATAACGGGTCTTGCATTATTACCTGCACAAGAATTTCAAACCCATCATTCTCATTGTTTTGCCGATACATTAATACGGCACGGTAAACTAGTAACGTTTTATTTTCTTCATGAAGAGATAACCCACGGTCTACGATGCTCTGGGCCTTATCATCATTTTTCAATTCAAGGCAAAGCTGTGCGTAATCCTCCCAAACATCTTCCATCAGATAACCCATTTCTATCGCTGTTTCAAAAGAAACTATAGAATCGTTTGGAAGATCATATTTTGATTGAAGACCAGCCAAATAACACCA
>CALKOP010000087.1 GCA_938091155.1 uncultured Flavobacteriales bacterium
GTGTCTAACACCCCGCTAAACAAGAATGGCGTTTATCTGCTAATGTAGCCTTTTGTTGAACTCCCTATCTTTATTGAGATTAAAACCCATGATGTGATCTAAGGGACTTGTTATTTTGCGCAGAGTAGTGTAATAAATTAAGTTCATTTAGCTGGTCATATTGAAACCCAAAACAATTGAGAGTGTTCCTTCCTTTAATCTACCCCATCTAAATGTTTGATAGCTGAACTCAAATCCCCATCAAACTCGTTCGACCTTTGTCCTGTTAGCTCTTCTGTAAATCTAAATGTGTCTTGATCTTCGGTGCCTGAGACACTGACTATATCAGTAGTCACAGTAATGTTATTGCATTCATAGCCTCCAAAATAGTCCCCGCTGTGATCGATGTATGTCAGAGAATCGCATTTATCTCCTATCCAATACTCATCACAAACACAGAATCCATATTCACAATGGCCATTTTCACATTCTAGCTCATTCATACATGTATCAAGTTGGCATAGGGGTCGATTTACTCCATCTTCACACAAGCATTCATCATTCAAGCATTCACCACCATTTGCACATTCCGTTTTTCAACATTCTGAGCATGAAACAGTGATAAATAATGTAAAAATCAATAGATAGATAGTTTTAGCATTAATTCAAAGATACTTACTCACCATGCTGCTCTGTTTTTTGGCATCATTTTTAAATGAATTAGAATAAAATAAATGATGCTCCAAATTGGAACACAAAACTGACATTCGCTGCAATGAATTATTTAAGTGTCGAAAATCTCTCAAAGAACTACGGTGAGCGTAATCTATTCAAGGATATAAGCTTTGGGTTGGCAAAAGGCGATAAAGTCGCTCTAATTGCAAATAATGGAACCGGGAAATCTACGCTTCTAAGGATTTTAGCTAGTAAGGATGTTGGGGACTCTGGCAAATTCAGTTTTAGAGATGGAATTCGAGTTTCAGTATTAGAACAAGAACCTGTTTTGACAGATGACATTGAGCTAACTATTGAACAGTTTGTCAAAGAGGCTAATGCGGAAATATTAGAAATAATAAGAGATTTCGATGAAGCACTTAAGCAGTCTGAAACTGGCTCAGAAGAAGCATTAAAAGTGCTGGAAAGGTTGTCGGCATTGATGGACTCAAGAGAGGCTTGGGATTTTGATAGGCGATTAAAGACTATGCTTGGTCGGTTTGGAATAGATGACTTATCACAAACGGTACAATCCCTTAGTGGCGGGCAAAAAAAGCGATTGGCAATAGCCATTACTGTCCTTGATCAACCTGAGTTTTTGATTTTTGACGAACCAACAAACCACTTGGATATTGAAATGGTAGAGTGGTTAGAAGGATATTTAATGCAGGCCAATGTTACCTTGTTAATGGTAACGCACGATCGCTATTTCCTTGATCGGGTATGCAATAGTATTCTCGAAATGAATGACGGGAAAATGTATCGGCATTCCGGAAATTACGGCTATTTCGTAGAAAAACGGGCTGAACGCGAGGTGGTGTACCGAACGGAAGTTAAGAAGGCAGGTAAACTTATGAAAAAGGAGTTGGAATGGCTTAGACGACAGCCTAAGGCTAGAACAACAAAAAGCAAGGCACGCATCGATGCCTTTGATGAAATAAAGGCAAAGGCAACTAGTGAGAAGAAGCAATCTGAATTAAAGCTTGATGTTAAAATGTCCCGAATTGGAGGGAAAATTCTAGAATTAAAGAAAGTCTACAAATCATATGATGGCAATGAATTGTTAAAGGGATTTGACTACACGTTTAAGCGCGGTGAACGAATTGGAATTATTGGTAAGAATGGTTGTGGTAAGAGTACATTACTCAACATAATCACAGGAATTGAAGAAGCTGATTCTGGGAAAATAAATACAGGTGACACGATAGTATACGGCTATTACAATCAAACGGGTTTAGAATTAAAATCTGATAAACGCGTAATTGAGGTATTAAAGGATATTGCCGAAGTTATCCAACTAGCCGATGGCAGTAAGCTGACAGCTTCTCAGTTTTTATTGCACTTTATGTTCCCACCAGAATTGCAATACACCTATGTAAGTAAGTTGAGTGGTGGCGAAAGAAGACGATTGCACTTATTGACAGTGCTCATTAAGAATCCAAATTTTCTAATTTTAGATGAGCCAACTAATGACTTGGATTTATTGACTTTGCAAAAGCTCGAGGAGTTTCTTGAAGGATTTGGTGGTTGTCTAATAATTGTATCTCATGATAGGTATTTCCTAGACAAGTTGGTGGATCACTTATTCATATTCGAAGGCGATGGAAGAATAAAGGATTTTTGGGGTCCGTATTCTGAATATAAAATTCAATTAGACGCCAAAAAGCTCGATAACCAATTGAAAGAAGGGTTAGAGGTTACAGACAGGAGTAAGAAAGCGCCTATTCCAAAAAAGGAAGCCAAGCAGAACAAGAAAATAAGCTTTAAGGACAAATTTGAATTAGAGCAACTGGATAAGGATCTCCCAGCGTTGGAAAAGGAAAAAACCGACTTAGAAACCAAACTTCAATCTGGAGATATACCATATGAAAAAATTCAGGACTTATCCACTAGAATCAGTGCGATTGTGCAGGAGTTAGAAGACAAGGAGTCGCGATGGCTTGAACTTGACGAACTTCGATCTTAGCCAATACTGGATTGTACAGCGATCTATATTTCGGCCAAATTCTCCAATACATACTGGTTAACAGGCACTCCATCCTCGAATATGTGAGGCTGCAACCGTTTCGGATGCGATACCCTTACCCCAATATTTTTTACCTAAACGATAACCCAAATCCACAAAACCCTCCTCGGGTATAAACTTGAGACCGCTAAAACCTATGAATTGACCTGTAGCTTTGTCTTCAATTGCAAAACGACCAAAACCGCCCTTTTCTTAGTCCCCCAGTAAGTTGTTTAAGATTATTTCATGCATTTGTTGTCGTGTTTTCACACCACCAACATTTGTGTATCGAGTTATATCTTCATCAAGGTTTATTAGATAAGAATCTTCAACATCGTCTAAAGTGAATGGACGTAGTATGCAGCGTTCAGTATCTAAAACGTTTAGCATAATGACTTTAATTTGTGGAAAGAGTTTGCTCACAGCTTCTGTGGCCTTAATTCCATCTAGATTGAGCATTTGAATATCCATTAATATCACATCAA
>CALKOP010000088.1 GCA_938091155.1 uncultured Flavobacteriales bacterium
GTTTATTTTAACCAGATTTTTAAGTTTAAAAAATTGAAAAAGAACTTCTTATAGCTATTTGGAAATTCTTTTTGCTTCATGAGCTTCTCAATTTTGCTTTTATCCACCCAATCGTAGATTTTACTATCATCAAGAATGTAGGCTCGATGATCAGGATTAGCGAAATCAATTACTGAATTCAAAGATGCATTAAATCCCTTCTTTTCTCGGCACAACCTTACCTTATCATTTAGAATCCCCTTCAACGACTCCCGCAATAAGTATTTATTAAATCCTTTTTGAATCAGCAGTTCTGAAGGGATAGAATAGGCCGTTTTAAATAGGTTTGAATCTAAAAATGGGCTGCGATTCTCAATACTATAATACATCGAATTTAGGTCATCTTCTTTAAGAATTACACTTACAACCTCATGATAAAGCTCATTCAACATTCGGTTTCGAAGTAAGTCAGAACTATAGCTGACCTCCGTAAACGCCTCCGAAAAGTCGTGTTTTAGATATTCTGAAAACTGATTGTTATTCAAGTAAATGTGATCCCTAAATTCGGGTTTAGATACAAATCGCATTGGGTCTTGTAAGAATGGATTTCTAACTGCTTTTGCGGGAAATTCATTCCAATAACTAATTCTGTCCTTTCTCGTTTCTGAATCTAATCCTTTAAGCTGAAACAAGAAATGATCATAATAACCCGTGAACAATTCATCAGCTCCAGTTCCAGAGATTGACACCTTGAATCCGTTTTCACTCATTGCACTTATCAACCTACTATGCACTAAATATGATATAGTCGCTACTGGAGCGTCATGATAACCCACTAGCTTTTCAAGTTGATTCAAGTAATCAAAATCCGGGGAAAGCTCAATTAATTCATGCTTACAACCTAGATCATCGATGGTGGCTTGAATATTATCCAATTCATTGTAGCGCGGATCGCGATCAATAATGGAGAAGGTCTGAATATCTTGATTCAGTGATTTCACCGCAATGGAAGCCATTGCACTGCTATCTACTCCACCGCTAAGGCAAAATGCCAATGGCACATCTGCTCTCATTCTCAATTCCACCGAACGAATGAGGGTATCCTTGATTCTTTCTATAGCCTCTGCATCATCCATTTGAACTGGATTGTACTCAGGATGCCAATATTTTATTTTTTGAATTGATAAATCAGCCTTTATAATTGCGGTTTCACCAAATCCAACTTCCTCAACTTCATGGTAAAAATGCTCGCCATATTTATTCAAGGATTTGTGGCCATTTACCAGGTGGCGATAAGCCTGCTTCATATTTGGGTCGAGTCTCCCACCCCTAAACGCCTCAATCTGTTTTATTTCTGAGGCGAAATACAACTTTTGATCTTGAAGTAAATAGTACAATGGTTTTTCTGCGAAGCGATCTCTAGAAAGAAGAAGTTGTTGATTTCGTTGATCAATTAGTGCAAATGCCCACATCCCTTCAAATCGCTCCACACATTTTTGTCCATAACATCGGTAAGCCTTAATGAGCACCTCCGTATCTGAATCTGTTTGGAATTCAAAGCCTTGAGCAATGAGTTCATTCCGCAATTCGATGTAATTGTATATCTCGCCATTAAAAACGAGCGTACAATCATCAAAATAATAGGGTTGATGCGAACGGGGATCCAAATCGATGATGCTCAATCTTGAATGTAATAAGGCATAATGAGAGTCCCCTAGCTCGCCAAAAATAAATCGCTGTGCATCTGGTCCTCTTCGTTCCATAGTAGCTAAGCATGTCTTGACACGATCTTGTGATAATGGTTCAAACCCTAAGTATCCGGCTATTCCACACATACTTTATGACATCTTTAATTCTAATGCTCGAATATCTTCAATGGAATGAACGTCCATAAGATCACAAGTGACAAAACCACAATGTGCACTTAAGAAATTCTGAAATGCCACATCTCTTTTCACTATGCGTATAGCAGCATTTTGGACACCGTCACTATCTGCTGTCATCACCTCCCAAAGATTATGATCAAGCATGAGCCGGTAGGCCATGTCAATATGCTCAGCCTTTATTTCTGGAGAATTTGCCTGAACGATAGCCACATCATCGAATTGCTCACCCTCCATTTCGAGTTGTTCAATAGCTTGTCTAATGGCAATTATTTTCGGGGTTTCATCATCAGCAAGCTCCGCAGGGCGCATAATCAACTTGGCACCAGCGGCTCGAGATACCTTGGAGATATCCTCAGACTCGGTAGATACATATACCTCACTGACATATTCGCTTTTTAGGCATTGCTCAATGCTATACTCAATAAGCGGTTTCCCCAATAGAGGATGGATATTCTTATCCTTCAATCGTTTGGATCCTCCCCTAGCTGGAATTATTACAATCAGCTTTTTCATATTGAAGAAAGTATGTCTTTAGCAATCACTTCCGCTCCGCCCGTTTCAAAGCTATGGTTGCGCATCATGTCGTCAATCATGTGATATTCATATTTAAAAAAGCTGCGAAGCACATCTTCGAATTTAAACTTGAAGTCATGCAAAGACATAAATGCCCCTAATCTAAGCTTCTTCAACTCAGCGATATTAAACTCCATTTCCGGGTTCATGGACTCACTGATTAAAAGCATGGGCTTTCTATAGGCAATGCACTCGCTCAGTGTATTAAAACCAGGTCTGCCAACTATCAAGTCTGCATCTCGGACGTAATCGATAAGCAGGTGATCTTGTGGAATGTTTACAATTTGATCTCCCTCCAAGCCAAGACCTTCCTGCACTCCAAAGCTCCATTCTGTAGATGATAAATTTTGTAACGCTTGCTGAATATTCTGCCCCATTAATCCGGCTCCGCTATCCATAACCAGCACCTTTAATCGGTCCGTTTCTGGCCAAGGTTTATGTTCTACATCCTTTTTCACAATGAATGGTACCTCCGTTGCTTTCCCCTTATAAAACTTCAGTATTTCAGATGGAGTAAAAGGGGGGAAATAAAGCTTGGTTGCCTTATTAGCGGCATTTATAAAGTACTCGAACAAATTATCGGAAATGACTCTAGGATAGATTTTTGAAAAGAACCAATCCCATGTGAAATGCGCGACCCCAAAACTTGGAATCTTGAACTCATTGGCAATTTCAAAACCTTCATAAACAAAGTCGGATAGAACAAAATCATACCCAAAGTTTGCTCTTTCAGATTGCATGTATTTAGCTAATCCAAGTTCATATTTAGCGCAGTGTTCTCTAATTGCTTTGATATCTGGCGAGCTATCTTCTTGTTTGTGCCAGGATACGTTGTTGTATTTGTCAATGTATTTGCTGGCAGGTGTGTTCTGCCTAGCGAAGGCCATGTGTCGATGCGTCTGTAGCGTAAAATCAAAAGACGAATCGATGGCGTGCAATTCAGTCATTATCGCTCGCTGCCTAACTATATGCCCATATCCCTCATCCGATAAATAAACCTTCGCATTCACTCTCCAAATGTACCATGTGCAGATAGAGTAGCGAAAAAACGAGGATAGTTAATTTCAGCCTGAAAATTATTCACCCAAAACTCTCGCACGCCCTTTCGAAATTCTATGTCACGCGATTTACTTTTGAGAAAATTAGATAAAACCGAAGCCCCATCAACAGGGTTAAAATCAGGAGCTAACAGAACACCCGTTGATGCATTCACAATGTCAGCTGTCCCTCCTACATCAGTCGCTACACATGGAATTCCAAAGCTAGTCGCCTCTTGGATAGAAACGGGCAAACCTTCAATCTCACTTGAGTTTATTAAAACGTCAATAAAGTTAGTTTTATAGTATTCTAGCAAGGCGGTATTATCCATGTAACCCAAAAGTTCAATTTGAACTTTATCATTCGCACCTAAGGCTTTAATTGATTCTAAAAAACGCCCATATGTAGGGTCATTCTGTGCCATATCACCCACATGTATCCACTTTATCGGCAAAGTGACAAATTGCAACATTTCAGCAATCAAGAAAAATCGCTTAACATTCCTAACACGACCCACACTGATAACCGTGTACTCCTCATTATTTAAATTCACTGGGCCAATCGAAAAATCGGAAGTTCCGAGGTATGAAACTTTCACCTTAGCCAGGTGCTCAGGATACCGGTTTTGAATGTAATTCTGGGTGGCGTTACTCACGCAATAAATCGATTTTACATGTTCGTATTTAAAACCTTGAAATGGAAGCTTCTTCGTAATTGGCTCTCTATCTTCAATTACATCACGCCCATGTGCCCGCAAAGAATAAGCTTGAATGTGCCCTCTTTTCTTAGCTAATGCAAGCACAATGGCGAATTCGTTAGAATAATAACAATAGAAAATGTCTTTAGAATTGATAACCCCTCTTTTGTAGAGGTCGTTTTCAATGATAGAACATCTCAAAATCGTGCTTAGATGAAGCCTCCATCTCGACAGGTAGCTCAAACTGGTGTTTTTCGAAAATAAATCCGATAATAATAGCGATAGTAACTCCCAAAAATGACGTAATAAATGTGTTAACAATAAGGAAGGTTTAACGCTGAAGTCAACTAACTCAGTTGATGAATACGTATCTTTTTTGGGATTTGAAACACTAGTGACGATGGTTGAGTCTTTATCATGATTTCGAAGCCAGAAAATTTCGGTTTCTATAAATGAGGTGTAACTCCCTGATGTGAAAAGGACCACCTTGCTCATTTTGTTTCTTTCAAGGCACTTTCGCAACAATGAATGCTATCCAAAAAGGCGATCAATTTTATTTGCTTGTTTTTAAAATCTAAATTCTTTTTGGCAAAGAGGTAAATATCCTTTTTGGTGTTGTTTTTCCAGATTCCTCTAAATTGGCTAAAAATCAATTCGAATTTCAATGGTTTACTATCATTAGAAGCGTTGTATACAAAAGGTAGAATCTCATTAATATCTGTGTCGTCATAAGCCAATACAATTGGCAGTCCATTTGCAAGGTAAGTTCTAACCTTGAGGGCAGACGCCTCATTCATTCCTTTTCTGTACAAAGCAAGTGTTGATATACCGAAATGATATTTCGAAATGGCACTGTTTAATTGCTGTTGGGTTAAAACTGAATAATATTCAATCCTAGTATTATTTCCAAAATCCTCGCTTTCCCCTGATATCCCAAGGACATCAATTCGAAGCGCTTCTTTACCAGTGTATATCTTTAATGATTCAATTAACCTATCGACTCCATTCCATTTGCTGCCCGTCCCAGCTAAGAAAACACCCCTAATTTCTTCACTATTCGGAAAATCATTCAGCTCTGTTTCAAGAACCTCTATTCCATTTGAGAAAATGTGAACCTTCTCATTTTCGAAGCCCAATACCCAATACTGCTCAGCTAGTTCATTTGTCACTGCGATCACTCCTGAAATATGTTTGCATGCATGTTGCCGCCATTTTTTTTCTTTCAGATTCTCAACCTTATGCCAATTATTCTCTAATGCTTTCAATGCTAACTCAGAATCAATTAGCGTATTTGATTCCAGTACCACTTTAGTAAATTGATTCAATTTCTGAAGAAATTTTATTCCAGATTGAGACATCGCAAAATCTCGAAGCACAATTATATCTGGATTCAATTTTATAATAGAAGGCAAAAGGCTTTTGTATGTATTCCACAATTCCTTTTCATATAGAATGCCCCAAAATGGTTTTTTACGTAACAAAGGATTCGCCTGAAACTTTGGTATTTCAATCATGTGGATCGGAGCCTTAAAACCACTATATGCTCTAATGTTGATTCTTTCACCGAAAATCAGCACCTCTACCTCGCTATTCTCAAAGTTTCGGAAAAGCCCGTTAATATGACTCTGTACTTTATTGAATACTCCTGATTGTTTGGAGACATCTCCGTATACATAAAGTAGCCTCACCGGAGTTTTTGTAAGTATTCCATTTGTGTCGAAAACAAGTCATTTTTCTCATACCACTCTACCAACTCATTGGGAGTACAAAACCATGCACCATCATCCCTCATACGTTCGATCATATAATCCAGATCTTGAACTTTTTCACCTTGAAAAGTAGTGTTGTGCCATAATAAACTCAATGTACCTGATACTTCAGAAACTCGGTCAATAATTTTGTTACTTAACTTCCTTATGTCAAATTGTGACAGGTTCATGTATTTATAAAAGGTCTGATCCATCATAATCAAAGGTATTTCGACAAAATCGTAAAATGAATTTTGTCTGTAGTTATATGGTCTAAATGGATGCGCCATCCCATTCCTAAATCCAACTATATCAGCAAAGCCCAGCGTAGAATCCGTAGATATACCAGCTTCTCTCATAATTTCAAACGAGTCCAAATTGAATTTGAGATAATGGTTTCTATACCCCACTTTCTCAAGTTCAGTCACTTTTTTTAATCGAGATAATTGTTGAATAAAATCAGAAGCGCTTTTGTATGCTGTATGACCACCATGCAGGCCAACCTCATTTCCCGCATCCAAAATTTGAGTTATCAAAGGCTTTAGCATTTCTATATCATAGTTATAGTCTTGATCCGACGGATCTAAGCACATAAAATAATATGTTGTGGGTATATCCTTGGATTGAAAATAGTGCATTAGTCTCTCTACAGGCCACCGATTTACCACTTTTGTATTCAATCGATTATACTCGTGCTTTATTTTCTTTAGGTCTGCACGCAACACATTTTTTAGTGTAGATATGATTAATTCTCTTGGACCAATCTCTTGGTCTTTATGATAAATGAAATCAATATCATGTGAGACAACTACCGCATAAGGTGCGCCTTTTGGATATGTAGGTTTCCAACCCAATTCGTTGAGCCTAATGCTAACTATCGGCACCGAGACCGGGTGAGTCGCTTCAGAAATTGGAAAGCGACCATGTATATCCAAATGCATTGGATCTCGTTCACATTGTAAACTAAAAACTTCCCATAAAAATCTATCGCTAAACATTTTATGACCTAATTGCTTTAATCAATCTTTTCTTCCAAGAATCCATCATATTCATTCTGACTCTGTTTAATCCTCCTATTATCGGTTTTGGATCTTTCAGCAAATAAAGATTCGAATGAATTTTTGGATCGAAGAACCTCAAGATAAACATTGTCCAAAGTTGAAAACCTCGTGACCAACTATATCTATTCCAGATAAGTGTTGCCAATTCATCTTCTATCCATCGAAACGTCATGCCAACAGTATACGTTTCTAGCGGGACCAGTGCTTCTCCATCCAGCAAATTAATTGACCATTTTGGGAAATCATATCCAGCATCAATAGTGAGTTGTGTGGTCCCCCAATATTTAGGATTCATTTCAAGAAAATAGAATTCGTCCATCTCTTTATTATAAATCCAATCGATTTCTAAATGTCCATTCCATGCAAAGTGATTCAATATTTTTTCAGTGTATGCAATTAGTTGCTTGTTCTTAATGGTAGTATTAATAATCCCGCCACCACCACTAATCCAAGCAGTAAGAATACGTTGCTGACACAGAATCCCAATCGGCTCTCCATTCTGGGCAAAACATGCCGTATCATATAACTCTCCCGATACCCTTTGCTGAATCATCGGCAGTAACTCATCCGAATAATTTTCCTTAAAAAATTCATATAGATCTTCTCTAGCACCATTATATACTGCCAGCCCCTTTGAAGCATAGGAATCTGGGAATTTCAAAATATACGGAGGATGAAATTCTGGCAGTTTGAGTTTCAGCGTTTCTATTGAATCTACTTTGAATGATCTAGGAACAGGAATTCCAATAGTCTCGAGCTCCTTTGCTGCATTTTCTTTATCATGGACGCGTAGAACCTTACTATAAGATTCGGTTGCCAATTTCACATATGGTCGCAGCTCTTCTTGGTGCTTAGCCATAAAGAGAGAGTCTGCTGTTCCTCCTGCAAATAGGTAGTCAAATTTATTTTCAATCAAAACTTGTACGAGGGTTTGGAGCTTCGCCTCATTTTTGTAGAGATGAATCGCATCAACATACTTTGATGCGTATTTGCTATTCAAGCCATCCTCATAATCAGAGTATTCAAATTTTGAAAATAAGGCTACACGATATCCTTGACGCCCCAAACTACGTGTAATAGCCAATGAATTACGAGTAAATCCATTTAAAATTAAGGCAGACCTCATGCTTTAATTTTAAGATATCCATTTGCCTCATGAACACCACTAAAAAAATGCCTGTGAGTAGAAAAAATGGTCAACTCTACTTGATTTGACAACCATGATGCCACACCATTACCAAAAATAACCTTAAGACCTTTTTCATTGGCGTATTGCGCATGTGCCAATACCTCCATAATCCCACCTTGTTTATAGAGTTTAAGTTTGACATATTGAACACCACAATCAACAGCTCTATCTATTGTATTATTATCAATAATTGATTCATCAAGCATAAAGTTTTGATCAGGGAAAAGCTCAACCAATCGTTTTTGACCAGACCAATCGGATAGAGGCAGGAGTTGTTCGAAATATTCCACATTCCCCATAACTTTCAGCATACAGATGTGTTCGAGTAATTTTCTTGCCCCCTCCATGTTATAAGCCTGGTTGGCATCGGCCCTAACAGTGCATTCCAGCGGATGATATGTTTCCAACATGTCTAATGCTTTTATATCTTTCTCCTGATTTCCAGTTAATTTCAGTTTATATGTTTTTCCAACCTGGAAGAATTCCCTTAAAACTTCACCTGATATCAATTGGTCTGATGAAAATGGGATTAATGTCTCAAGCATTTCAGCACCCTCTCTAGAAATCAAGGAATAGTCAAACTGATCAATCGCAGTCAGCAAAGCTGTCGATGAAAAAGGATGATCCTTGAGTTTTTCCCGAACCTGATTTCTTGCTTGTTTTAGGCTCATTCCGACAACAGCTGACGCGTTGTCGCTTATATTGCGCGATACAAAATCATATGACTCCTCAGAATAACCTTTAAGCGGAACTACCTCAGCCTTTTTCGACTTTCCATCATCCAACAGTATTTCTACCCCAATTGATTTAAACTCATGGATAGACACAAAGGAGAGCTGATATGGTTTCGTAAGTGGATATTCTGTTTCGAACACGTCAACCGAAACAATCGTCCTATTCACATCTTTTATTTTTTCTCAATTTTAGTGGCAAGCTTATCTTCATTCCTTCGATATCGCTCATCCATCATCGCCTCTCTTCTGGATAGCTTTTCATCTTCTTTATCCTTGACTGCGCTAAGTACATAACCGATTGGCTTGTATTTCAAATGTTCTTGATCGTGCGAATACGTTGCCAATTTACCTTTCATGAGTCTTTCGCATGAATGCAGCAGATCATCAAACCCATTTTTTATTTCATCCCAATTAATCACATCGTTCTTGTGCACTATTCCGATAAGGGGTTTGGAAAGTACTGTATGATGACGAATCATAGAAGTGACAGCTCGAACATGCATGTTTTCATGTGCACCTACTTCCTCTAGGACAATTGGTGCCGAAATAGTATTACTCAATAGATAATCACCACGTCTTAAATACCTTGTTCTTTCTAAGAATTTCTGATAATTACTCACCGTGGATGCCGCATCTTTTTTAGAATAAATAACAGGTATAACCGCATCTGAATCTAAAAATACTGGATGCATATCTTCAAGGTCGTCCTTTTTACTCTTGATAATACATCGATATTCATCGTCAGTACTTACATGTGTAGGACAAATGTCGCAAGCCAAGCAACGATGTATGGTCTTCGTAGTTAAGTCAACAATTTCAGCGTCAATATCTTTCCCAGAAATCAATTTTTGAATCCTTTCTACTGCATATCCTTCCGAGTCTTGTAAGACCCAAAACTGCAGTTTAAGTTTACCTCTTAGTTTATACTCTTCGCCCATACTAAGTGCTTGCGCCACTCGAGAAATTCTACGACCCGTCCCCATTGTAGTTGCTAGTCCATAATCATCCGAGGGCATTGTACCTACATCCCCTGCCAAGCCGGTACCTCCATATTGTGAGGTAGTTTCACTGTCATTGCCAACGCACAACATATCAACATTGAGCATATCAAGTATTTGATATATCAGAGTTGTCTCTTGGCCTCCATTTCGCTTGGCACCAACGGCTAAACCTGCATATACCTTACCCTTCACCGCAGCTTTCCATTCGGGGTTCTTGCGAATTGTTTCAATTAATGTTTGTCCCAATGAACTACGATCACCAAAATAAACTGGTGTAGATATTAATATTCCATCGGCATCCTTCAATTTCTGTAGAATTTCAGTTTCATTTTGTACTCCTGACTCTGAATAATACTCCGATAGTGAAATATGGTCAATATCACAACCAAGACTATGTGCAGACCATAAGGCAGATGTAAGTGCCACCTCCGAATTACTGAGCCCTTTGTTTCCTTTTAATTTCTTAAGATTAGAATACATTTTATCAAAAGGAAGACTCTCTGTTCTACCAGAATCCTGAAAGTTTCTTAGATGAACTTCGGCCTCTTGCTTCAGGAAGTTCATTAGCTCATCTTCAGATTTCGACTGCTTAATATCTTCAATAAGCGATTTATTACCTAAACCTCTTCTAGCATTTCTTAAACTAGCTGATACTCCTAAAATTAGTGGTTTACCCATGATTAATTATTCTTCTAAAATAGTTCTATTTACGTTTTTCCATGCCTGACCTAATAATGCCGCAGAGAAAGGACGCTTACTTACAACCAACCCTTTTAACTCATTTTTAAGCTGATTATCATTAACTGATTCAATGAACCAATCACTTAATCCAGCATTGAACCAATGTTCAATTGGTGAACTAATTCCAACTTTACTTTTCCTCAATCTTATGTCCTCATTCATTCCACCTTTCATACATTCTCGCAGTATATGCTTTGTATAGCCAGAATTAATTTTAGAGGACAAAGGCAACGAAAAAATTAAACATACCAACCTCCAATCTAGGAAAGGCATTCTAACTTCAACACTATTTATCATACTTGCTCGATCGAAATTCCTCAAAAGCGTAGGTAATCTGGTCTTAAAAAACTCAGAATAAAGCATCTGCTTTTCATACGGAAAATGACTAAAGTCATATATTTTACTAACTGGCTTGTCTAAAGTAATAGCCGTAGAACGATTTTCTATATTCAGACTTTTTAGCAGTTGCTTGCCTTTAAAAATCAGACTTCTCTCCCTTATTTCTTTTTCTGCGAGCATCAGATCAATCCGGGCTTTTTCATCCGAATTGTTTCCGAATCCTTTTAAAACTTTAGCATAATCTGATGGATTTTTTTTAGGATCAATTAAGGCATCGTAAAAAAGGTCGGAAATCATACTCTTATATCCATACATCATTTCATCCACCCCATGACCATCAAGTGAAACAGATACTCCCGATTGCTTCATAGTCTTGTAAACCAAGGAGGCAGATGTAAGTGGCCAATTTCCTACATAATCCGCAATTCGCGAATCATTAACAATTTGTTCTGGCAGTAAAGATGTGTTTGCCTCTATTAAATGGTGTTGTGCATTTGTAGTATATGTGAAGGCTCTTTTCGCGAATTCCGTCTCATCATTATCTAGCCCTGGGAAAGTTATTGTAAATGCCTCTTGCTTTTGTTGACTAATCCTATCCAACCCTCCTCCTATAAGTAAATCATTGACGATGCTTAATATGACACTTGAATCCAAACCTCCACTCAAAGCCGTCCCAATTTTCACATCACTCTGCAGTCTCAACTTACAAGAGTCGATCAACAATTCTTTCAAACGATCCGCTTGATGTTTGATATCAGAATTTGATGTTTCATTTAAATTATCATCAATACTCCACCACCTTTTCTGCACAATTTGAAGCGGTAATTGTAGTGTTAAATAATGCCCTGGAAGTAACTGATCGATGCCCTCAAACACCGTTACGCCTTCTCCCTCTAACTTCATTGGATCTGCACAGGCGACTTGATAGTGCCGCTCATTTATCTGCCTTTGATAGTCAACTAAATATTTGAATGCATAAGTTTCACTGGCAAATGCAAACATTTTATTGGGTAAATACACGTAATAAAGAGGTTTAATTCCAAACCTATCTCGAGCCATAAAGAGTTCATTATTACGATTGTCCCAAATAACGATGGCCCACATTCCATTAAATCTATCGAGACAGTCCTTTCCCCATTTATGGTAGGCAGCTAATACCACCTCTGAATCTGTATTCGATCGAAAAACATATCCGAACGAAATCAACTCTTCCCTTACCTCGAGATAATTAAAAATCTCACCATTAAATGTCATGGTTAAGTTATCATCTGCATATCTCATTGGCTGCTTGCCTGCTTCAGATAAGTCCAGTATGGACAACCTTCGATGTCCTAAGCTCAACGTCCCGTTTAAATGAGAACTAATACCAAAGCCATCGGGTCCACGATGAGTTAGGCTGTCATTAAACTTATTGATTTTGTTCGAATCTACCTTCGTTCCATCAAGATGCCATATTCCCGTTATTCCGCACATATTATCGCCAGGCTAAGGAGCAATTAAGAAGGGATTCCAAGCGATCATCATGTGGCTTGTAAAAAGCCTTGAGTCTTCGTTCAGTATCTTGATTCAGTTTTGATTGATATTTTCCTCGGTTAGTCACCTTTTGTGGGAGATTAGAATAATTCAATCCTAAAAAATCTTGAACGCGCCTAGATTGACCCTCATAATCGGTTGCAAGATCTTCCATAAACACGGGTAAAAAATCCATTTCCAAATTTTGAATCTTCTCAATATAGTTTGCGTAAATTCCTCTAGACAAGGCCCAACCATAACGATTGCCATAAAGTTTTGTCTTATTGTACGTTTCATCAGGATCAGTCCCATCCTCGATCGACTTCCTCAAAATATTTTCAATATCAAGGTATTGATCGAATGTTAGGTTTTGCGTCACGTAACCGATTTTCTGCTCCATGTTAAAATGTGAGAAGGCTCGCTTTACTGGATCCCTCATAATTACGATGAGCTTTGCGTTTGGGTAAAAGTTTTTAATTCGTTCTAAACCCCATGGCATCCAAGTATGGAGGTGGCTGGCATCACCGGTTATTTTACCCTTTTCATTTAAAGGAAAGCAGAGCCTAAATTCATTCAGTCTATCCGCCTTTTCTGCGAGAATGTTATTCTCTTTCATTAAACCTTTAGATACATCTGGATGCTGTACGAGCATATCATAAAGCGAAGTTGTACCGCATTTTTGAAATCCTACAATAAAAAAAGCAGGATCCATGTGCCGATTAACTTCAAACTGAAGCAATGGGTTTAAGCGTCTAAGACTTGGTATTTTTAATAATAATTTAGAAATCAAGACCGAAACTCTCTTTATAAAAAGTACTTAGTTGGTTCAATACAGCTTCTTCTGAATATGCGTTTCTGCAATGTTCGGCAATCTTACTCGAATCAAAGCTTGTGTAGTTTTTATACATCCAATTCAGCGCAGCAGACATGGCCTCCTCATTTTGGTCACATAAGATGCCCGTTGCTTCCGTAATTATCGTCTCTGGTCCGTCACATTTGGTCGACACAATTGGCTTACCCAAATGCATTCCTTCAAGCACCGTATTGCCGAATGTTTCCCATTGTGATGCAACTACCAATACATTGCTCACCTCAATCAATCTTAGAACTTCAGGTTTAGGTAATTCTCCGGTCAAAGTAACACTCGATTCAAGTTTTAATCTCCTTACTTGTTCATTTAATTCGTCATGAAGCGGCCCACCACCAACAATAATCAATCGGGCACTAGGAATACCTTCGATTAAACTCTTGAAGGAATCAATAAGTAAACGGAATCCTTTTCTTGGTATTAAGCTACCGACACTTATATAGGTGAATGGCGGCTTGGAGATTTCCTTTAATTCCTCAAAGACATCGTATTCATTCGAAATAAAAGATGGCAGCGAGTGAAATTGAGCTTGATACAATTCAGAAAGCTTTATTTCATATTTTCTAATCCTCGCAAGTCGAAGAGTTGCGGACTGGACAAAAATTTGAAGCTCGCGAAAATCAGTAAACCCACCAAAGTTTTTAGATACTCCTTTTATAAACGCACTTCCAGGTGAGTGTTCAAATAAGGTGTATCTAAGTTTGTTTTTCGATAAAAAATCAGTGAACAACCAAGCTGAAGAATGCAGAATATAATGAAATTGGAACGCATCCGGTGGACCAAATTCAGACGATATTTTTTCAAGACTTTTCGTCATTTGATACTTGGAAAAGTACCTACGCAGTTTTTCTAAACCGAAAAAAGAAGGTATAAAGTTTTGAATTTCAACTTCACGAAGCTCTATTCCTTCGGACAGGAGCCAATTATCTCTATTTCGATTAAAAATGGACGACAAGCCCTTAAATAAAACAAGGATTACGACCACCTCTACACCACGTCTGACAAGTGCCTCGGCTATCTCCTTCACAAAGGGATTCCCTTTGGCTTTCTCTGAAGGATAACCCCATGTAGTTATGTAAATTCTTTTCAAATTGGACATCTAATCCATCATTGAGATTAAGGCTTTAAGATTACGTGACACTTGGCAAGTGATAATCGCATTATTACTATAAAATAGATTTACCATATTCTTACTTCTCTAAGCCCAAACAGTTAAAATCTGTTTTCGCAAAATATCCAATTTTATTAGGTGAATGCCTTTTTGTTACAAAGTCTATTAACGTCATTTTTGATGAATCAAAAAACTGTCCTCTTTCGATATATCCCTGATATAATTCACTTCCAATGTCACTAATAATATAGGTCGGAATATTGAAAGCATCCGCCTCGAAAGCTACTGATGAGTACTTTGTAATATGATGCGTGGTTTTTTGCAATGCGGTGTAAAGCGGGATTTTAGATGATACATTCATATCGACATGCTCTTCTTGTAGCACCGCTTTATATTTTTCCTCCATATTCTGATCTGATGGGTGTTTTCTGAGCATCCAAAAAATGTTTAAGCCCCTGGTTTTTTCAATGGCATTCTGCACGTCTAATGGAATACTACCATCATTATCAACAGTGCCCGGCTGCATAGAAAACAAAACAATAATTGGATATTTTTCCAACTTGTCTATGAATTCAGATTGATCATTACTGAGTTGAAACAGGTTTGTTTCTAAATTTTTCCCAAGCCAAGGAAATCCAAGCACGTCAGTTTTGTGAAATTCTTCAAATTTTTGGTTTGAATTCCTAGTTATGTTTTCTGCTGAATCATTACCCCAATTCAAAAATCTATCCGGCAGAATATTGAAACCGCCATTTGGCACATTCTTCCAATGGGTATACATCAAATGATGTGACCCCTGTTTTCCATGTTGTAGATCGCAAGATTCTATACCTAGTTCTTTGCACGCTGCTAATAGCCCCATTGCCTCCGGAGTATAGTAACATTCAAGGAGTACTTTCTTAGGTTTCCGAGAATTCAGAAGGTTGGCAAACACAAATTTGCTGAACGACATTCTGAAAATAGTGTTCTTTAGGCGACTTAGGTTTATATCGATACCAACCGATTTGCTCCATCTAGAGATCAATAATTCTAATTCATCGATATCTTTTTTTGAAAAGGCAAACTCAGCCAAAAAAAACGGTAACCAATCATTCTTTGACAAAACCGTTGGAAGGAAGCTAAATCTTCTATCTGGCAGGCTATTATTCCATAACAATGAAACTTTTTGCACCGACAAATTTCGATTTTGAATTTCTTCAATTATCGGATCAATTATTGGATTATATGAAACACCATCAAGTTCAACTTCTTTGAAATGCGGATCAAATATTAGAAAATCAGAACTAGCAACCTCTTTCGCTTTTGGTCGGGAAAAGGCCTTCGATTTAATAATTCCTAGCATTCCTATTTTGGGAATTTTTACTAAATCATCTTGATACTTCTTACCATTGCGGTAGGCAAGTGTGGATTCATACCTTAAAATAGGAAGTATATGAAAGCCTTTAAAATCTTCCGCACAAAACTCTGTTTCGAATCCTGAATCCGATACCTTCTCAACTAGGCCAACGAGATTAATACCTACAAAGCTCAATACATGAAAATTTAGAAATTGATG
>CALKOP010000089.1 GCA_938091155.1 uncultured Flavobacteriales bacterium
TCGTTCATTGTTGGGTGGCTCAGCGGAATTCGAAGTACGCGGCCTTGAGGCCCGAAAAAGCCATTTGCAGTAACGGTCATTCCACGTGTTCCATTATCTGAAAATTGATCGAATAATTTCTGGTCAGCGGATACTACGTAAGGCTTATTTTGATTTTTAGGAGCTTCAAAATGTTTGATGAACTCAGTTTCCAACTCCTGTTCAGTATCGGTACCTTGGATATCATAAAAGTGCTTGACACCATCCAGTCCTATAGAGTATTCTGTAATGGCTATACTGTCTACTTCCAAATCGGCTTGTAGTGCTCCGCATGTTCCAAGTCTAATTAAGTTCAATTGCCGAAGATTCTTGTTTGGCAGTTTTGTCTCTGGATTCAAGTTTACTGCCGCATCTAATTCGTTCACAACAATATCTAGGTTATCTGTTCCTATCCCAGTACTTAGTGCGGTAATACGTTTTCCATGATACCAACCAGTATGGGTCATGAATTCTCTATTGTGAATCTTGATGTCAATTCGATCAAAGAAACCACTAATTTTTTCAACCCTACCTGGATCACCAACCAATAATACGGTATCCGCTATATGCTCTGCTTTTAAGTGAAGGTGGTAAACACTTTTATCAGGATTTAGAATGAGTTCGGTTTCTTTCTGTTCCATGTTGAAAAATTCGTAGATCAAACCTACGTCAAATTTATAGCTTTAGCCCCTGATGAGGGCACAGATAATTACCATAGGGGACGAGATACTAATTGGTCAAATTGTAGACACTAATTCGGCATGGCTTGCTGCAGAATTGAATGTGCTCGGCATATCAATCGACTCAATTCGCAGTATCGCTGATACAAAAGAAGCAATTAGTGAGGCGTTAAATTCAGTGCCTGATGGTGTTGAACTGGTGCTAATGACAGGTGGATTGGGACCTACTAAAGATGACATCACGAAGCAGACATTAGCTGATTGGTTTGAGAGTGGTTGGCGGATGGATGAGGAAGTGCTAATCAGGGTAAAGGAACATTTTGAATTAAGAGGGATTCAAATGCCAGAGGTGAATATTTACCAAGCAAATGTTCCAGAGAAATGCACTGTCATAAAGAATATGTTAGGATCTGCCCCTGGTATGTGGTTCGAAAAAGAGAATCGAGCGTATTTAAGTATGCCTGGAGTTCCATTTGAAATGAAACACATTTTTAGTGATGGTGCAATTCCGAAAATCAAAGAAAAATTCTCCTTAGGCAATATTGTGCATCAAACGGTTTTGACCCAAGGTATTGGAGAAAGTTCTTTGATGGAAATTATTAATGACTGGGAGGGAAGCCTTGCAGCGGACAATGTTAAATTAGCCTATTTGCCGTCTCCAGGTTCTGTCCGATTAAGGTTGAGTTTTGTCAATGAAAATGGAGTGGACGGTCTGGCCATTGTTCGAAAAAAATTAGATCAACTTTTACCTTTAATTTCAGACTTTGCATTTGGGTTTGGGCAGGATACGCTCGAGGTTGTTGTGGGTAACTTATTGACGAAATTTAATTTCACAGTTGGTTTAGCAGAGAGTTGCACAGGAGGCTACATATCTCATTTGATTACTTCAGTTTCTGGCAGTAGCACTTATTTCATGGGTACTGCTGTGACTTATTCTTATGAAGCAAAGACAAGGGCTCTTGGTGTAAGCCAAGCCGATTTAAACCATGTGGGGGCTGTGAGCGAGGAAGTGGCAATTCAGATGGCGGTAGGAGTTCAAAAGTTATATCGAACCGACTTTGCAATTTCATCTACGGGCATCGCTGGTCCAGGTGGAGGTACTCCACAAAAGCCAGTGGGTACGGTATGGATTGGAGTTGCAACACCCTCTGGGGCATTTGCCGTTAAATTTAATATGGGTGATAAAAGAGAGCGGAATATCAGGAAGACTGCATTGCAGGCGCTTCAGCTGCTTAGAAAGGAGATTATTAAGACCGTAAAAATTAGTGAGCTAGAATCTCTTTATTTAAAATAAATAAGATCTATATTTGCCGCCCCAATTGAGGGGTTAAAAAGTACGTTATGAGAATTTGTCAAATTACCGGTAAGTCAGCTTTAACAGGAAACCACGTTTCGCACTCCAATCATAAGACTAAGAGAAGATTCAATGTTAACCTTCAAAAAAAGAAGTTTTTCATTCCAGAAGAAGATCGTTGGGTTGATTTGAAAGTGAGTGCTGCAGGAATTAGAAATATCAATAAGAAAGGAATTTCAGCTTGCCTAAAAGAGGCAAAGGAAAAAGGCTTCATGTAGTCGAATTCTCTCCAATAATATTGTGAACTCCGTTTTGAATTTTCGAAACGGAGTTTTTTTATGCTGTTCACTTTATTCAGTTAGTAAAAGCCAAGAGGTGCACAAAATGTGATGTATGCTTGAGCGTTCCTTTGTTTTATGACAAAGAACATCTTAACCATTTTACTTTTCAAAGTATTTGTGGTTGTAGCTATTGCCCAGCAAGGGACTTCGTTCAAATTGGGGAATGTGCCAGTGATTGATGATGAGCTTACATCAGACTTTTTCTCGCGAAATAGAAAAAGACTGCGCGATACGATGCCTGATAGTAGTATGGTTCTGCTTTTTGCTGCGCCTCAAAAAACAAAATCAAATGACATTGATTTTCGATTTCACCAAGATCCGGACTTTTATTATTTCACCGGTATCCTTATT